>JBJDYP010000092.1:0-24868 GCA_051867435.1 Faecousia sp. | reverse complement strand
TATTTGGCACCCGCTGTATAATGCGGATTTTGGCATTTATGCGGTGTTGCCTTAGCAAATTTTTTCTCATTATATTTTTGATGTAAATCACCATGTTGTCTTTGTTAGTATCAATAACCCCATTTACCGCTTCAACAAGATCTGTATTGTTATACCTAAAATATGTGGCATGATTGTCCCCAACACAAAAATTCTGCATGTCAATTACCAGCAATGCCTTTTTCATCTTCCCAATCCTCCATAAATTCCGATTTCGGTTATCTGCTTTCGTGAGCTTGTCGTAAAATTGGTGTTTAACGATTTGTTATCGTAGGGCGGGGGCTTGCTCCCGCCGTTTCCGTGAATCGGAAAGTCCCATGAATATGTTCCGGTAACCACACTACGCCCGTTTGGTTTCACCGTATGCGGTGTATTGGCTTTCGGCGGGAGCAAGCCCCCGCCCTACACCAAAGGTATCAGGCTGTCAAATAACGATTTGCCGGTTTGTTTGGTTCCATATTATCACATAACGGAATAAAATACAAGAACAGCCACAGTAGTGCGTACTGCTGTGGCTGTTAACTGTCCTATGAACACCGCCCATTTCAGAGGCGTTTGATTTAGGGTTCGTATTCTGCCACCTGGGAGATGGTCTCGATCTCCCGGCAGTTTTCGGGCAGCGGCTTTAAGCGCTCCGGGGACTGCTCTGTGTGGATGTACAGGCTGTCCAGCCCCACATTGGCGGCACCGTGGCAGTCGCAGATATCGTCGTTTCCCACCATCAGGGTCTCGGCGGGATCCAGGCGGTAGTCCCGCAGCAGCTTTCTGTAAAAGGCAGGGGAGGGCTTCCGCACGCCCGCCGCGCCGGACAGCAGGATGCCGTCAAACAGCGGCTCCAGCCCCAGGCACTTCAGCTCCGGCATGGTGAAATCCACCTGGGCATTGGAAAGCAGGAACACCCGTTTTCCCATCTTGCGCAGCTTTTTCAGCATCTCCGCCGCGCCGGGAAACAGCCGCAGGTGCCGCATGGAAAGCGCCCGGAACACGCAGGCGATGTCCCGCACCTCCTGGGCATCGAAGCGCACGCCCTTAACCTTTCCCAGGGCTTCCCACACATGGAACAGCTCCGGCTCCCCCGGGCCCGGGATCTGCCGCATCCAAAGCTCCGCGTCCTTTTCCCGCTGCGCCTCCCGGCACAGTCTTCCGTAGGCATCCTGCAGCTCAGCGGGGGTATACGCCGCCCCCTTCAGCCGGAAAACCCATGCCAGCCGGTCCCACAGCGCGGGATCGTCCTCCTCCGTGTGGATGTCCACCAGTGTCCCGTACAGGTCGAAGGCATAATTGCGGTATTCTTTTCCCATCTTTCCACCCTCCTGTCTTATTGGAACAGTATACCATAAACAGGGAAGATTTTCAACAAAATTCCGCCGGTTTCCTGTTGAAAACCCACCCCAAAATTGTGTATAATGATCGCATCCAAACAGAAAGAGGTTTTTCCCCATGAATGTGAGAAGCAAAACCCTGTGGCTCACCCGGACGGCGGTGCTCACCGCCGTGCTGATTGCCCTGCAGTGGTGTACCAAGCCCTTCGGGCAGATCTTCACCGGCTCCTGTGTCAACGGCGTGCTTGCCATCGCGGCGCTTTGCTCCGGTCTGAGCAGCGGGCTGTGTATCGCCGCCGTGTCCCCGGTGATTGCGTTTTTCCTCAGCATCGGCCCCACCTTTTTCCCCCTGATCCCGGTGATCGCCCTGGGCAACTGCCTGTATGTGCTGGTCATCTGGCTGCTGGCGGGCAAGGCCGGCTGCAAGCTGTGGCAGATGGCTGCAGGCGTGGTGTCCGGCGCTGCCTGCAAGGCCGCCGCGCTGTATCTGCTGGTGGTGCAGGTGATCTGCCGGTTCGCGGCGCTGGCGCCCAAGCAGGTGTCAGACTTCACCGCCATGTTCTCCCTGCCCCAGCTCATCACCGCCCTGATCGGCGGTGCCGCGGCGGTACTGGTGGCGCTGCCCGTCAGAGCCGCATGGAAACGATAATTGGAGGAACGCGAAAATGAGAGGAATCCCATCCCTGATCACGGACATCCGCAAGAATGTGTTCAAAGAAGTGGCAAAGCTCGCCTACGAAAGCGGCGACTACACCGCTGCCCTGGATCTTCCCTACAAAATCGTTCCCGGCGAGGATCCCCTGCACCGGGAATCCATCTTTTTGGAGCGGGCCATCGCCGGCGAGCGGATCCGCCTTGCCATGGGTCTTTCCATGCGTCCCACGGATCAGCGCGTGCTGATCACCGAGGGCATGGATCACGCGGCCATCGCGGAGCAGTATTATGAGCCGCCTCTGATCAACATCATTCCCTTCGCCTGCCACCGCTGCCCCACAAAGCAGTATGTGGTGACGGATCTGTGCCAGAACTGTCTGGCGGCTTCCTGCCATCAGGTCTGCCCCAAGGACGCGGTCTACTTCCGAAACGGCAAGAGCCATATCGATCCCGCCAAGTGCATCCGCTGCGGCAAGTGCGCCTCCGCCTGCTCCTACAACGCCATCGTCCATCTGGAGCGCCCCTGTCAGGCCGCCTGCGGAATGGATGCCATCGGTCAGGACGATCACGGCAGAGCCGTCATCAACCAGGACAAGTGTGTGTCCTGCGGCCAGTGCCTGGTGTCCTGCCCCTTCGGCGCCATTGTGGACAAAGGGCAGATCTACCAGGTGGTGCGCGCCATCATGACCGGCGAAAATGTGATCGCCATTGTGGCCCCCGCCTTTATCGGGCAGTTCGGCAAGGACTGCACCTCCGAAAAGTTCGTGGCTGCCATGAAGAAGCTGGGCTTCTCCCGGGTGGTGGAGGTGGCCATCGGCGCCGACATCTGCACCATCGAGGAAGCCAAGGACTTTATGGAAAAGGTGCCGGGAGAACAGCCCTATATGACCACCTCCTGCTGCCCCGCATGGCACTCCATGGTGGAGAAGCTGTTCCCCGACCAGATGGGAAATGTGTCCATGACCCTGACCCCCATGGTCTTCACCGCCCGGATGCTGAAAAAGCAGAAGCCCGGCTGCAAGGTGGTCTTTGTTGGCCCCTGCGCCGCGAAGAAGCTGGAGGCCATCCGCAGCGACATCCGCAGCGATGTGGATTTCGTGCTGACCTTTGAGGAGCTGCAGGCCATGTTCGCCGCCAAAGAGATTGATCCTGCCGCCATGGAGGGGGATGTGGTGCTGAACGAAGGCACCGCGGCAGGCAGAGGCTTCGCGGTGGCAGGCGGTGTGGCAAACGCCGTTGCCAACATCATTCATGAGCAGGAGCCTGACCGGGAGGTCAGGATTGCCTCCGCCGAGGGTCTGCGGGACTGCCGCAAGCTGATGATGCTGGCAAAAGCCGGCAAATACAACGGCTACCTGCTGGAGGG
Source organism: Faecousia sp. (assembly GCA_051867435.1). Taxonomy (GTDB): domain Bacteria; phylum Bacillota; class Clostridia; order Oscillospirales; family Oscillospiraceae; genus Faecousia. The sequence continues at coordinate 21,487 of JBJDYP010000092.1, read as the reverse complement.
CATGGCCTGTCCCGGCGGCTGCGTGGCCGGCGCGGGTACCCTGATCCCCGTGGATCAGGCGGCGAGAACCGTGGGGCGCTACCAGGGCATCGCCAAGCGCAAAAGTCCCATGGAGAGCGACTACAGCCGCATCGGCGAAAAGCTGATGAAGGACGAATAAGGGGAGGCGAATGCCATGGCAGAATACGAAATGGTACGGGAGATCAAAAATCTGTGCCGCAACAACCAGATGCGGGACATTTTCTTCGACGAAGTGGAATGCGACGATCCGGTGGAATATGTGAAATCCATCCTCAAGGGCAAGGAAATCGCCCTGTCCGCGGAGGTGGGAGAAACCTCCACCACCATCCATGCCACCGTGGACGGGCTGATTGAGAAATTCGTCTTCACGAAGATCTGAGAGCGCAGCCATGCACAGCGTCATTGTCAAGGGGATCCCAACGGTGGTGTGGCTGTGTCCGCTGCTGCCCTTTCTCAACGACACGCCGGAAAATGTCCGGGGCATTGTGGAAAGCTGCGCCGAAGCCGGGGTAAAGGGCATCCTCAATTTCGGCATGGGTCTGACCCTGCGGGAGGGCAGCCGGGAGTATTTCTATGCCCAACTGGACCGGCATTTCCCCGGACTGAAGGAGCGGTACATCCGTGCCTACGGCAACGCCTACGAGATCCCCAGCCCCCGCAGCCGGGAGCTGAATGACCTGTTCCACAGCCTTTGCCGCCAATACGGCATTTGGGACGACAACCGGCGGATTTTTCAATTTATGGAGGAGTTTCCCCAGCAGAAAGACCAGCTTTCCCTGTTTTAAGCTGCCCGTTTGATATGCAAAAAGAGACTTGCCGGATCTGGTTGTGCCCGCAAGGCAGCTGCGCTGAATTGGGATGAATACGGCTGACGCCCGGGTGAAAAATGTCCAGGCGTTTTTGTGCCGGCGCAAGAGCGGGAAAAGCAAAAATTTTGGAGGCGGCAAAATTTTTCGTGAACTGATAAAAAAGGAGAAGTGTACAAATGAAGGAATATAGAATCGCAGCGGCATTGATTTTGACACAGTTTTTTGGGGATAAAAAATCATAGAATAAGCGGCTGCGGATCCCAATTTCCCGTTCCTCCGGCCTCATCAGAAAAACGGCAGGTTTTATTTGCTGAAACATCCGGGTTGCGCAAATGTGATCGCTTGTTGACAATATTCCAATCTGAGTTGGTGGTATTGCACCTTGTATGTTTGCTATCATGAAGCCACCAACAGAAAGGAGTGCATATGGCATGAATATCGCGGACAGAATACAGCATTTGAGAAAAACAAAGGGTATATCCCAAGAAGAACTTGCGGATAAACTCGGCGTTTCACGACAGTCGGTTTCAAAATGGGAAAGCGAGCAATCCTCTCCCGACATTGAAAAGATCATTCTCATGAGTGATTTTTTTGAGGTCACAACAGATTACCTGCTAAAAGGGATCGAGCCTGTCCCCATCGAAACCCCGTCGGCAAAGGAAAAGCCCAACGCCAGTATTTTTGCGGCAGCCGGAACGGCGTTTAACTGTATCGGATTGATTGCTGCCGCTATGATATGGAAGGACGATCAGACGGCGATTGCCACAGCAATCGGTTTGATCCTCATGGTTATGGGATGTATGATTTACGGGGTTGGTATGACCGTATCCGACCCAAAATCAAAAGAAAAAGCAAAACAGATTTGGTGGTCAATCAATATATGGACACTTTCTTTTATCCCCTTATCTATGGTGCATAACATTTTGACAGGCAGTTTCGCAACAGCTCCATATCCGGTTCCGGTTCATCCTCTTGTGGGATTTGCTCTGTTCTGGATTGTCTACATTACGATTGGTGTGGTGTCGACTCTGATTGTACGCGGGAGGAAAGAATGATACCTCCGGCAGATCGCCCGATCCGGCACAACTGAATCGTGAAAAACAGGCCGCCAGCCCACATACCCATGCGCAGAAGCCGGCGGTCTGTTTTTACCTAAATTCTGCTTAAATTTATCCTATACATCAAACTTTTGATGGCATATATCGTACAGAATTTAAAAAATCCCTTGAAAATATGGCGTTTTTCAAACTGTTTTGTTAGAAATAGCTTCAATAATTTGCATATCCAGTTACACTATACAAAACGGGCTGAACATCAAGAAAAAGTTCTGTAATCCTCTGAGTTCACGGAGTTATTGCGGATATTCCAACAAAATAATTCTGCATAGGATAATTTTCAGAGAATTTAGGTTGCAAATAAGTGACAGGTGGTGCAGCTACGCTGTGATAGGTGATGCGATGCGTTCTTTCACGCGCCGAAGGCGTGCATCACTGGCGAAGCCGCATCACGCACGAAGGGCGCATCACGTTCCGCAAGGAACGCATCACGCAAAAAAGTCTCTTTTGTCTGGTTGACAAAAGAGACTTTTTTGTTGCCAAAGAGCGACCACCTCTTTGCGCAAATGATACCATAACACGATAGCGTTTTCAATGAAATCCACCCGCCCGCTGCGTGCAGCGGATTTCATCTACGCAGGAGATTTCATCAGCGAAGCTGATTTCGCCCACCCAGCAGGGTAGATTTCGTTGAAAAGAGTAACCAAAGGTTGCAAAATCGAGGTAAGAGTAATCAAAAGTAGCGTGGCAGCTCTGTTCGACAAATTGGAATTTGCCGTATTGGTGATTGTAGGGCGGGGGCTTGCTCCCGCCGTTTCCTCTCACTCTGGGTTTGCGGCGGGAGCAAGCCCCCGCCCTACGGCAGCAACATAATACGCTTAAAAACAGGAAATTCAAGTTTATCGAACTGATTATGCAGCAGAAAAGACGGATTGTGAAGTGAAATATCCTTCGGATGTGAAATAATGATCTGCGATCATTGTGAAATTTTCCGCTCACACGGAAAGTGAAATGAAATCCACCCGCCCGCTGCGTGCAGCGGATTTCATCTACGCAGGAGATTTCATCAGCGAAGCTGATTTCGCCCACCCAGCAGGGTGGATTTCGTTGAAAAGAAACAACCTTTGTCTATATAGACAAAGGTTGTTTCTTTTCTGGTGACCCGTACGGGAATCGAACCCATGTTACCGCCGTGAAAGGGCGGTGTCTTAACCGCTTGACCAACGGGCCTGGTAGCGGCGACCTGACTCGAACAGGTGACAGGCCGGGTATGAACCGGGGGCTCTACCAACTGAGCTACGCCGCCATTTGCAGCTCGGTGGAAACACTCCGCCGAAACAGCTTTGTTATTATATCCAAAGATTTTTGGTTTGTCAAGGAAAAAATGCAAATATTTTGGGAACAATTCCTATGAGGTGACATTTTATGGGCGTTTTTCGGAAAACTCTCCTGTTTTACCTGGGAGGCTGTGCCTATTTGGGGCTGGAGCTGCTCTGGAGAGGCTGGAGCCACGGCAGTATGTTCCTGGCAGGCGGGATTTGCTTCCTGCTGATCGGACATTTGAACGAGGTGGAGCCCAGACTGCCCCTTTGGGGACAGGCGCTGGCAGGGGCCGGGATCATCACCATGGTGGAGCTGGCCTTCGGGCTGGCGGTGAACCGGGATTTCGCCGTGTGGGACTACCGGGGGATGCCCTTGAATTTCCTCGGACAGATCTGCCTGCCCTTTACCCTGCTGTGGATCCCGGTGAGTCTCGCCGCGGTGGTGCTGTATGGATTTCTGTCCCGCCGGCTGCTCCTGCGGACGCAGGGGAACCAGCCATTGTGACGGCAATCCATTCTCCGAACGCATTCGTTCTGCCCGGTGCGGAGGTAAGGATCCGATGTTCTTTGTAGGGCTGGCGGCGCAGCCGTCCTTGCCTCTCCCCTTGGGAGAGGTGCCCCCCAAAGGGGGCGGAGAGGGCCCTCTCAGTCACGGCTTAGGCCGTGACAGCTCCCCCATAGGGGGAGCCAAGGCATTTCTGGGAATCCCAAAATTCCGATTCCCTGTTTGCTGTTTCAGCCGATCGCCTGAACCGAAAATTTATCGCCGTGTTCCGGGTTGGAACACGGCGAATTTTTATGATTCAGATTTCCAGCGCGCCGGGATCCATGCGGGAGATCACGCCGGCACAGCGGGGGCAAAGACCGTTTTCGTCGGCCTGCTCGGAGTGCATCCAGCAGCGGGGGCACTTCACACCCCGTGCCTCGGTGACCGCCACGGTCAGACCGGGGAAGTTGGTGCCCTTGCCCACAGTCGCGCCCGCTTCCGGTGCTTCCCAGGCGCAGGAGGACACGATGCACAGCTCCGCCAGGTTGAGACCCTCCACCACGGCGGCGACCTCCCGGGACGCGTCATCTCCGGCAGACAGGGCCACATGGGCTTCCAGCGCCTTGCCGATGCGCTTCTCGGCACGGGCCAGCTCCAGAACGCCGTTCACATCCTGGCGCAGCTTCATGGCGGCAGCCCACTTGTTCATGGCCTCCGCGTCCAGGGCGTAGACCTCAAAGTTCTCCGGCATACGGTTCAGCAGGATGTTTCGCACATCGTCGCCGTCCCGGTGGGGCATGGCCTGCCAGATCTCATCCCCGGTGAACGCCAGAATGGGCGCGAACAGCTTCGCCATGGCATCCACAATGAGGAACAGGGCGGTCTGAGCGGAGCGGCGCTTCATGCCGTCCCTGTCCTCGCAGTAGAGCCGATCCTTCAGGATGTCCAGATAGAAGCTGGACAGCTCCACCACGCAGAAGTCGTTGATCTCGTGGGTGACCACATGGAATTCATAGTTTTTGTATGCCGCAAGGCACTTTTTGGTCAGCTCGTCCAGCTTGGTCAGCGCCCAGCGGTCCAGCTCCTCCATATCCTGGGGCGCTACCAGGTGGTTGGGATCAAACCCGTCCAGGTTGCCCAGGCAGTAGCGTGCCGTGTTGCGGAATTTCAGATAGTTCTGGGCGATCTGCTTGAAGATCTCCGTGGAGCAGCGCACATCCGCGTGGTAGTCGGAGGATGCCGCCCACAGCCGGACGATATCCGCGCCGTAATCCTTGATGAGATCCGCGGGATCCACGCCGTTGCCCAGGGACTTGTGCATGGCTCTGCCCTGACCGTCCACCGTCCAGCCGTGGGTCAGCACCTGCCGGAAGGGAGCGCCCTGATCCAGCGCGCCCACGGAGGTCAGCAGGCTGGACTGGAACCAGCCGCGGTACTGGTCGGCGCCTTCCAGATACACATCCGCGGGCCACAGGTCGGGATTGTCCCGCATCAGGGATGCGTAGTGGGTGGAACCGGAGTCAAACCAGCAGTCCAGAGTGTCCTTTTCCTTGGTGAAGTGCTTGCCGCCGCAGTGGGGGCAGGTGAAGCCCTCGGGCACCAGCTCCATGGCTTCCTTTTCAAACCAGATGTTGGAGCCGTACTCGTCAAACAGCCCGGACAGCTTGGCAATGGACTCGGGGGTGGACACGGGCTTTTCGCAGGCAGTGCAGTAGAACACGGGGATGGGCAGACCCCAGCGGCGCTGGCGGGAGATGCACCAGTCGTTGCGCTCCCGGATCATGCTGACCATGCGGTCGCCGCCCCAGCCGGGGAACCACCGGACATTTTCGATGGCCTCGATGGCCTTGTCCTTGAAGGATTCCACGGAGCAGAACCACTGGGGCGTTGCCCGGAAGATGACGGGCTTCTTGCAGCGGTCGTGATGGGGATAGGAGTGGACAATGTCCTCGGAGGCGAAGAGCATACCGCTCTGCCGCAGATCCTCCAGGATCACAGGGTTGGACTTCTCGGTGGTGAGACCCTCGTACTTGCCGGCATAGTCGGTATGGCGACCGTAGTCGTCCACGGGAACCACCAGCTCCATGCCGTAGCGCATACAGGTCTGATAGTCGTCGGCGCCGAAGCCCGGCGCGGTGTGGACGCAGCCGGTGCCGGAGTCCATGGTGACGTACTCCGCGTTGACCAGCCGGGAGGTCTTGTCCAGGAAGGGGTGCCGGGCGGTCATATTCTCAAAGAACTGACCGGGGAAGGAGGCCAGCACCTTATAGTTTTCAAAGCCGCCGATCTTCATGACCTTGGGCATCAGGGCTTCCGCCATGATGTAGGTCTCGCCGTTGTCCGCCTTCACCAGCACATAGGAATCCCTGGGGTGCAGGCAGATGGCCATGTTGCCCGGCAGGGTCCAGATGGTGGTGGTCCAGATCACGAAGAAGGTCTTGCTGAGATCATACTGCCCCAGCTTGCCCATGTCGTCCACCAGGGGGAATTTCACATAGACGGTGGTACAGGGATCGTCCTTGTACTCGATGTCGGCCTCTGCCACGGCGGTGACGCAGGCGGGGCACCAGGTCACGGGCTTCAGACCCTTGTAGATATAGCCCTTGTCAAACATCCGTCCGAAGACCTTCACTTCCTGGGCCTCGAAGTGCTTGTCCATGGTGCGGTAGGGATGCTCCCAGTCGCCCACAGCGCCCAGACGCTTGAAGCCTTCCCGCTGCTTGTTGATAAAGTCCTGGGCAAAGTCCTCACAGGCCTTGCGGAACTCGGGCACGGTCATGTCCTTGTTCAGCTTCTTCTTGGATGTCTCGATGGCACGCTCGATGGGCAGGCCGTGGTTGTCCCAGCCGGGGACATAGGGGGTGTAGTAGCCCATCATGGCGTGGCTGCGGACGATGAAGTCCTTCAGGGTCTTGTTCAGGGCGTGACCCATGTGGATATAGCCGTTGGAGAAGGGAGGGCCGTCATGCAGCACAAATCTGGGGCAGTCCGCGTTCTTTTCCAGCATGGCATGGTACAGATCCATCTGATTCCAGCGCTCCAGCATACCCGGCTCCCGGGCAGGCAGGCCGGCTTTCATGGGGAACGCCGTCCTGGGTGTGATAATGGTGTTTTTGTATTCCATTGGAATGACCTCCGTTTCAAATTCATCGGGGATGAAAAAACACGCCTTTGTCTCCTCAAGAGACAAAGGCGCGTGTAGCCTCTGCGGTACCACTCTCGTTCCGGGGATTTCCCGGCACTCTGGGCACGATATCGGGTGCAAACCGTCCCGGTCTACTGCCCCGGAGGGGTTCGGCGGGCTGCTCCGAGGGGATGCGCGGGACTGCCGCTTACTGCCTCGCACCAAACGGCAGCTCTCTGAAAGCGGGGAAAGTCAGGCGTGTGTCCTCATCCTGGCATACAATATGGGAAAAGCTTACCCTCAGCGTCTGTTGGGATCGTAATTCCGTCCGAACTGCAGGTTGGCAAACTTGCTGGTGGTGGAATCGTTGCTGCTGGGGTGCTTGGGCTCGGGCTTGGGCTCGGTCTCCACGGTGGTGCCCACCAGCGCCTCCAGATTCTGGGCGATCTCATCCGCCACCGCGTCGGCAGTGGCATTGCTGGTGTCATAGTCGAAGGCAGGCGCGGGCTTGGGCTCGGGCTTGGGAGCCGGACGGTTGGCGACCTTGATCCGCTCCAGCGCCTGGACGCAGGCACGCATTTCCTCCTGCATCTGGTTGATCCGCTGGACGGCGGTGGCCTTCGCTTCCTCCACCCGGTCGTTTTCCACGGCGATCAGCGCGTCCGCGTTCCGGGTGCTCTGCTGGGCAGTGGCGCTGGCCTCGTTGAGCATCTGGGCGCACTTCGCCTCTGCCTCCCGCACCATCTTGTCGCAGGTCTTCTGGGCATTGATGATGGCGTCCTTCATGGAAGCCTCATTGCGGCGGTACTCCTCCAGCTTTTCCACAAGCACACGCATTTTGCTCTTGAGCAGGGCGTTTTCCTTATACAGCGTCACATAGTCCTCGGTAAAGGGCTCCAGGAATTCGTCCACGCACTCTTTGTCATATCCGCCGAATACCGCGGTGTCAAAGGCGATCTGATCGATCTGCTGCGGTGTAAACATAAGCGTTCCCTCTTTCTATCGGAATCAAACGTAGCTCTCCAGGTCGCTCTGCAGGCTCTCCAGATCGCCAAGGATCTCCATGTTGCGGGGCACAAACAGGTAAATGTACTGGGCGACCTTGCGGACGCTGCCATCCAGAACGTAAGTACTGCCGGACAGGAAGTCCACCACACGGCGTGCCAGCGCCTTGTCCACGTTCTCCAGGTTCAGCAGCACAGCCTTGTTCTCACGCAGGTTCCGGGCGCTGACGGTGGCGTCCTCGTACTTGGCGGGACGGGCCAGGACGATCTTCTGCAGCAGGTCGCTGTTGGCGGAAGAAGCGGGCGCGGAGACCACACGGCCGGAAAAGCCGGTGTTGGCGGGAGCGGCGGTGGCGGCAGCGGTGCCAAAGCCTGCGCTGGGTGCGGGCGTACCGAAGCCGGCAGGGGAAGCGGCAGCTCTGGGAGCGGGCTCCTGAACGCTGCGGCGGGTACGTTGGACAGGACGCTCTTCCTCTTCGTAGTCGTCTTCTTCGTATTCGTCGTCGTAATCGTCGTACTCGTCGTCCTCTGCAAAGGGCTGGGTGAACTTCTTAACGCTATCCCACAAACTCATTTCTATATATCCTCCTATATGTTCGCATCATCTCTGATGAGATACTGCATAATTTCTGGGTCCAAAAATGGCGCTGCCCAGACGGATCATGGTGCTGCCGCAGGCGATGGCGTCCTCAAAATCGTCCGTCATGCCCATGGACAGGATTTCCGTCTTTATATTATCGTATTTTTTTCCCGTTATGTCAACAGAAAGGTTGAACATTTCCTGAAAAAATTTGATATTTTCTCCGTTTTTTTCGCTGACCGGCGGAATTGCCATCAGCCCCCGGGTCTGCAGATGGGGAAATTCCCCTAATTTCTCCAAAATCCCCCACAGCTCCGCCACGGAAAAGCCGCCCTTGCTGGCTTCCCCGCCGATATTGACCTCCAGCAGGATGTCCTGGACGATGCCCTGTTTGGACGCTTCCTTTTCCAGCGCCTGCATCAGCTTCAGCCGGTCCACGCTCTGGATCAACGCCACCCTGCCCACCACCTGGTGGACTTTGTTGGTCTGGAGCCTGCCGATGAAGTGGACGGGTCTGCCCCGGTAGGCATCCTCCGCCTGCTTCGCCGCCAGCTCCTGCACCCGGTTCTCCCCGCAGCAGTCCACCCCGGCGGCAATGGCACGGCGCACCGCCTCCCCGTCGTTCATCTTGGTGGCGGCGCAGAGCCGGATCTCCCCCGGGTCTCTGCCGGCGCGTTCCGCAGCGGCAGCCATCCGCTCCCGAATGCGGAGAATGTTTTCCTCAATGCTCATATTTCCTCCAAAAATAAGGCTGCCTCCGGGTATCCCCAGAGGCAGTGTGGATTCAGGAAGCTCTGAACAGGCCGGCAAACGCCGCGCCGGATCACCGGTTCAGAAGTTCCTCAGCTATTTCCCGTGGGCGACGCGGCCCGCAGGGGTCTTGAGGGCGCAAGGGTGGAAATGGCGTGCTTGTAGATCATCTGCTGCTTCCCGTCGGAAACCAGCACCACCACGAAGCTGTCAAATCCCGTCACCACACCCCGAAGCTGGAAGCCGTTCATCAGAAACAGGGTCAGGGGGATCTTGTCCCGCCGAACCTCCTTCAAAATGGCATCCTGCAGATTCATAGCCTCTGACATATGTATATACCTTCTTTCTTTTGGGATATACATATCCTAACATAATTCAATTGTCAAAATATCGAAGACGCTGTCGTGCCTGGGAGGAAATTTCCTCCCGCTTCTCGCCCCGGATCAGCCAGTGCATGGCGCTGTTGCGGCGGAACCAGGTAAGCTGCCGCTTGGCATAGCGCCGGGAGGACTGCTGCACCAGGGCGGTGGCCTCCGCCATGGAGCATTTTCCCTCCAGCGCCGCCGCGAACTCCTTGTAGCCGATGGCCTGCATGGCGGTGCAGTCCGGGGACAGCCCCGAAGCCAGCAGCCCCCGGATCTCATCGATCAGCCCGGCTTCCAGCATCCGCTCCACCCGCAGATCGATCCGGCGGTACAGCTCGCTCCGCTCCGCGAAGTCAATGCCCAGCCACAGCGGGTCATATTTCGGCGGCACCAGCTTCGTGCGGCGGTCATGCTCCGTGATGGTGATGCCCGTCTCCAGATAGACCTCCAGGGCACGGATGATCCGCTTCCGATCCGACGGATGGAGCCGGTCGGCGCTGTCCGGATCCACCTTTCGGAGCATGGCGCGCAGAGCTTCGATGCCCTGCTGCTCCGCCAGCCGCTCCAATTCCTCCCGCCGTCCGGTGGAAGGACAGGGCGCGAAATCACCGCCCCGGATCAGACCGTCCATATACAGCCCCGTGCCCCCCGCCAGGATCACCGTCTTGCCCCGGGAGAGAATGTCCTCCACAATGGGTGTCGCCATGGCGCAGTACCGGCTGACGGAAAAGGGCTCCCCCGGGTCTGCTACATCGATCATGTGGTGGGGAATGCCCTGCATTTCCTCCGCCGTGGGCTTCGCGGTGCCGATATCCATACGGCGGTAGACCTGCATGGAATCGCAGGACACCACCTCGCCGTCCCATTCCTTCGCCAAATCAATGGCAAGCGCCGTCTTGCCGGAGGCCGTCGGCCCGGCGACGCATATGATCTTGTCCATCCCGGACCTCCTGCTTCTTGAAAATCTTTTCGTCCTGTATGATAAGCCAAACAGCGGCTCATGTTCGTCTGAACTGCTTTTCCAGTTGTTTTTTGCTCAGGGAAACGCAAATGGGTCTGCCGTGGGGGCAGTATTTCAGATCCTCCCGGCGCATGACCTGCTCCACCAGCCGGAGAAGCTCCTGCTCGTCATTTCGCCAGCCCGCCTTGATGGCGGCCTTGCAGGCCACCGTATGCAGCAGCTCATCCCGGAGGGTATCCCGGTCCTCCCGCCTGCCCGCCGCCAGATCCTCCGCCAGCTCCTCCAGCACCTCGCTGCCGGATTCCGGGCTCAGATCCATGGGGATCTGCCGCAGAAGCAGTGTGTTTTCCCCGAAATCCTGAGCCTCAAAGCCCATCTCCTCCAGAATCGCCGTATTCTCCAGCAGGACAGCCTTGCTGTCCGGGCGCAGCCTGCAGGGCACGGGGCTCAGCAGCATCTGGGAAGCGATCTCCTGCCGCTCCGCCCGCAGCTTGTCGAACAGGATCCGCTCATGGGCGGCGTGCTTGTCGATCAAAAAGGCATCCTCACCCTGCTCCACCAGGATATAGGTGCGGTACAGCTCTCCCACCATCCGCCAGGGCGCGGCCTGGGGCAGCGGAAGCTCCACCTGCTCCGGCTCGGGCACCGGCTCCGGCTTTGGGATCGCGGGCTGCCGGGGCTTGGGTTGGGGTGCCGGGGTCTCCGCGGGTCTGGGAATGAACACCCGTTCCTGCACCGGCAGTGAAGTCCGCTCCAGCTTTGCCGCCGCGGCGGCTGCCGCTTCCGGGCTGGGCCTGGGCGCGTTTTGCAGCGCGGAAGCGTATTTTTTGAAGGCGTCCGCCGACATGGTGCGGTAAAAATCTTCCTTTTTCGCCTGGACGGCGGTTTCCCGGGGCTGGGGTGCCGGAGCCGGCTGCTCCTGCCGGGGTTTGAAGGTCATCTGGGGGCGGTCCGGGGTCTTGTTCAGCGCCCCCAGCACGCCGTAATGCACGCAGTCGAACACGGTCTGCTCGGAGAGGAATTTTACCTCCGTCTTTGCCGGATGCACATTCACATCCACCGTGTTGGCGGGCATGGTCAGATGCAGCACGCAGGAGGGAAATTTCCCCACCATCATCTGGTTGCGGTAGGCTTCTTCCAGCGCGGCGGTAAGCAGCCGGGACTTCACCGGGCGGCCGTTGACGAAGAAGGTCTGCATGGCGCGGCTGGGCCGTGCCTGGGTGGGCTTGCTGACGAAGCCCGTCAGGGTATACTTCTCCCAACGGCTGCTGACCTCCACCATCTGGGCGCTCTCCCGGCCGTAAACGCAGTAGACCGCCGCGTTCATCTGGCCGTTGCCCGGGGTGGAAAGGACTTCCTTGCCGTCCCGGAGGAAGCGGAACGCCACGCCGGGGTGGGCCAGCGCCTGCATCTGTACGGCAGCCGTGACCTTTCCCGCTTCCACGGTATCGGTTTTCATAAATTTCATGCGGGCGGGGGTGTTGAAAAACAGATCCCGCACCAGGATGGTGGTGCCCTCGGGGCAGCCCACCTCCTCTTCCTCGGTGATATTGCCTGCCTCCAGATGCAGGCTGGTGCCGGAGATGGCCCCGGCGGTTTTGGTCATAATATCCACACGGCTCACGGAGGCAATGGCAGCCAGCGCCTCCCCACGGAAGCCCATGGTCATGATGGCCGCCAGATCCTCTGCCGTCCGGAGTTTGGAGGTGGCATGGCGCAAAAAAGCGGTTCGGGCATCCTCGGCAGTCATGCCGCAGCCGTCGTCCGTGACCCGCAGGAAGGTCATGCCGCCGTCCCGGATCTCCACGGTGACCTTGGAAGCCCCCGCGTCCACGGCGTTTTCCAGCAGCTCCTTCACCACGGAGGCAGGACGCTCCACCACCTCACCGGCGGCAATCAAATTGGCAATATGGGGAGATAATTGGATCACTTTCGGCATGGTGTCACCTCATCTGGATCAGGGCGGTTGCGTTTACGGCGGAATGAATCAGAACCGGCGCGAAGATGGTGTCCGAACAGGCATAGGCTGCCGCCAGCACCAGTCCGGCGGGCAGGTACTGCGCAAAGCACAGCGCCAGCGTGGTCAGGTCATAGCTGCCGATATAGCTCAGAATGTGGATGGCGGCAAAGCACACCGCGGACACCCCAAAGGCCAGCACCCGGCTTCTGGAATACAGCCCCGCGAAAAGCACACCCCGGAAGAAGCATTCCTCCGCCAGCGGCACCAGTATCACGATGCCGAAGCCCAGCAGCCCCCAGTGGTGCCGTCCCATCCGGGCGATGGACATATCGTTCACATTGAAAAAGCCCGGAAACAGGGTTTCGTACACGAGGTTCATCAGGAACATGGCGGCATAATAGCACAGGGAACCCACCGCCACGCTGCCCAGAAACCTTCCCACATTCTCCCCCACATTCCGCAGGTTCCCCAGCAGGAAACGGCGGAACAGCAGGATGCACACGCAGAAATTCACCGCGTAGCAGGTCAGATTGGCAAACAGCAGCGCCTCCGCCGTGGTGATGTCCAGCAGCGTCAGGACGGCGCCCAGCGCCTGGGGCAGCACCAGAAAATAGAATGCCATGTATACGGCTCCCCAGGTCACCTCTCTGGCGGACATGGGAACGGACAGTCGTTTCATTCGTTTCACCTTAACATTTGTTTCAGCTTGTACAGCTCGTTCATCGCTTCAATGGGGGTCAGGGTCTCCACGGACAGCTTTTCCAGCGCGTCGCAGACCTGCTGCGCCGTCAGATTCCCCATGGAGAGCTGTTCCTCCGGCTCCTGTACCCGGGGTGCCGGGTCGGAGATGGCCCCGGATTCCAGCTCCTTCAGGATCTCCCTTGCCCGGTTGACCACGGCGGCAGGCAGTCCCGCCAGCTTTGCCACTTCCACACCGTAGCTGTCGTCGGCGGCACCGGGGATGATCTTCCGCAGGAAAATCATGTCGCTGCCCCGCTTTTTCACGGCGATGTTGTAATTTTTCACATTGGGCAGGGTCTGCTCGATGGTGGAAAGCTCATGGTAGTGGGTGGCAAACAGGGTCTTGGCTCCCAGCTTCCTGGGATTTGCCGCGTACTCCAGCACCGCTCTGGCAATGGCCATGCCGTCGTAGGTAGAGGTGCCTCTGCCGATCTCGTCGAGGATCAGCAGGCTCTTGGAGGTGGCGTATTTCAGAATGGATGCCACCTCCGCCATCTCCACCATAAAGGTGGACTGCCCGGAGGCCAGGTCGTCGCTGGCGCCGATCCGGGTGAACACCCGGTCCACCAGTCCGATCCGGGCGGAACGGGCAGGCACAAAGGAGCCGATCTGCGCCAGTAGCACGATCAGCGCCACCTGGCGCATATAGGTGGATTTGCCCGCCATATTGGGGCCGGTGATGATGGACACCTGGTTGTCCGCCGCGCCCAGATCCGTGTCGTTGGGCACGAACAGGCTGTCTCTGAGCATCTGCTCCACCACAGGGTGCCGCCCCTCCCGGATGATGATCTCGTTGCCCAGGGTGATCTCCGGGCGGCAGTAACCCCGCCGGACAGCCACCGCCGCCAGACTGCACAGGCAGTCCGCGGAGGCCACCGCGGAAGCGGTGCGCTGGGCACGCTCGGTCTGCGCCGCCAGAAAGTCCCGCAGCCGGGAGAAAATCTGGTACTCCAGGGCAGTGAGCCGCTCCTTGGCGGTCAGCACCTGGCTCTCCAGCTCCTTCAGCTCCTGGGTGATGTAGCGCTCGCAGTTGGCAAGGGTCTGCTTGCGGATGTAGTGGTCGGGCACCTGATCCTGGAAGGACTTGGATACCTCAATATAATAGCCGAAGACCCGGTTGTAGCCGATCTTCAGGGTGCGGATGCCGGTCTTTTCCCGTTCCGATGCCTCAATGGCGGCAATGGTACCGGAGCCGCCCTCCATAATATCCCGCAGCCGGTCCGCCTCCTCGTCCGCGCCGGGACGGATGATGCCGCCCTCCCGGATGGTCAGGGGAGGATCGTCCACGATGGTTTTCTCAATGCGCTGGGCGCAGTCCGCCATGGTGTCGATGGACTGCTCCAGCCGGCGAAGCAGGGGCGCTTCCATGCAGCCCAGCCGCGCCTTGATTTCCGGCAGCGCCCGGCAGCCGTGGGCAAAGCCCAGCAGATCCCGGCAGTTGACGGAGCCGGTGACGATCCGGGCCATAACCCGCTCCAGATCCGTGACCTCCGCCAGGGCTTCCGACAGCTCTCCCCTGCCGATGGTGTCGTTCACCAGTTCCTCCACCGCCGTGTGCCGCCGGGTGATCTCGGTGGGATCCAGCAGCGGCTTCTCCAGCCAGGAGCGCAGCATTCTGCCGCCCATGGCGGTGCGGGTCTTGTCGATGGCCCAGAGCAGGCTGCCCTTCTTTTCCTTGCCCCGCATGGTCTCGGTCAGCTCCAGATTCCGGCGGGCATCCAGGTCAAGCTCCATGAACTTGCCGCCGGTGTAATACTGAAGCTGCCGCACATGGGGCAGATCGTTCTTCTGAAGCTGCTTCACCATCTGCAGCAGCGCGCCTGCCGCGATGATCACGCAGTGCATACCCCCGATGCCCATTTCCGACAGCTCCATGCCGAAGTGCTGCTCCAACGCGGTGGCAGCCTTCTCCAAATCGAACTGCTCGGGCTTTCCCTCGTCCACGCAGCAGCGCATCCGCAGAAACAGCGCCGTGCCCAACGCCTCGTGGTCGATGCCCTCGCCGTAGCGCAGCACCTCGGTGGGGGAAAACCGCCCCAGCTCCGCCGCGGTACTCTCCGCGTCCGGGCAGGCGGTGGCATAAAACGCACCGGTAGACACGTCGCAGAAGGCAAGCCCGAACTTCCCCTCGCCGCCGAATACGCAGCCGAAGTAGTTGTTGCGGTTCTCGTCCAGCATACAGCTCTCCGTCACCGTGCCGGGGGTGATGATCCGGGTCACGTCCCGCTCCACCAGTCCCTTTGCGGTGGCAGGATCCTCCATCTGCTCGCAAATGGCGATCTTGTAGCCCTTTGCCACCAGTCTTGCCACATAGGCGTCCACGCTGTGGTAGGGCACGCCGCACATGGGAGTCTGCTCTTCCTTGGGCTTGCCCCGGTCCCGGGTGGTCAGGGTCAGATCCAGCTCCCGGGACGCCGTCACCGCGTCGTCGTCGAACATCTCGTAGAAGTCGCCCAGGCGGAACATAAGGATGCAGTCCCGGTTATTCTCTTTGATTTGGTAATACTGGCGCTTCATGGGCGTCAGTTCCTGGTTTTCCGCCATGTTCAGACCTCCCCGGTCAATTTTCCCGTCAGGCTCCAGGTGGTTGCGCCGTCAATGACCGCATAGGCAAACTGCCCCACCAGATCCGCGTCTCCCGGCAGGCGAACCAGCCGTCCGCCCTCGGTGCGGGCGGTGAGCAGACCGCCGTCGGTGCCGTCGATCAGCACCCGGAGCGTCTTGCCGATGTATCCCCGGTGAATCTCCTCGGAGATGGCATTCTGCTGGGCGCAAAGCCGGTCAAACCGGGCGTTCTTTTCCTCCCTGGGGGTCGGATCCTCCATGGAAGCGGCAGGGGTGCCGTTCCGGGGAGAGAAAATGAAGGTAAACAGGGCGTCATACCGCACCTGGCGGATCAGGGACATGGTTTCCTCAAACTCCTCAGCGGTCTCGCCGGGGAAGCCCACGATCACATCGGAGGTCAGCACCAGATCCGGCATGACGCTCCTGGCGTAATTCACTTTTTCCAGATAGGCCGCCCGGTCATAGTGCCGGTTCATGGCCTTCAGCACCCGGTCGGAGCCGGACTGGAAGGGCAGATGGAGCTGCTTGGCGATCTTATCATGGCTTGCCATGGTATCAAACAGCTTCCTGCCCGCGTCTCTGGGGTGGCTGGTCATGAAGCGCACCAGAAAATCCCCGGGCAGCTCCGCGATCTGGGCCAGCAGATCCGCGAAGTCTACGCCCAGCCCCAGATCCTTGCCATAGGAGTTCACGTTCTGACCCAGCAGGGTGATCTCCCGGCAGCCCTGGGCGATCAATTCCCTGCATTCTGCCAGGATGTGCTCCGGCAGGCGGCTGCGCTCCCGTCCGCGGACATAGGGTACAATGCAGTAGGTGCAGAAATTGTTGCAGCCGTACATGATGGACACCCAGCTTTTCAGGGTGCTGCTCCGCTCCACGGGGATGCCCTCCGCGATGGAACCGGCTTCGTCTTCGGTGTAAAACACACGCTTCCCGGCGGTCAGCACCTGATACAGCAGCCCCGGGAACTGCCACAGATGGTGGGTGGAAAACACGCCGTCCACATGGGGGTAGCTCCTGCGGATCCGCTCCACTACCTTCTCCTGACCGGCCATGCAGCCGCAGAGGAAGATCTTCTGCCCGGGATGGCGGCGCTTGGTGTGGGTCAGCGCCCCCAGATTGCCGAATACCCGCTGCTCCGCGTGCTCCCGGATGGCGCAGGTGTTCATCACCACCACGTCCGCGCCCTCCGCTTCCTCCCAGACGGCATAGCCGGCAGCCACCAGCATTCCCCGGATCCGCTCGGAATCCGCCTCGTTCTGCTGGCAGCCGTAGGTCTCCACATAGGCCCTCGGCACCGTGCCCCGCTCCATCCAGATCCCGCGGATCCGGTCGCAGAACCGCTGCTGCGCCTCCAATTCTTCCTTTGAGATCACCGTTGTCCGATTATTCACGGCACTCACCTCATTTTATCATTTAATGCTTTATTTTATCATTTCTTTTGGGCTTTTGCAAGGCGGAAATTTCCGGATGCCCGGGCAAATCGGCGTCTTTTCCAGAAAAGTTCTGAAAATGCGAAAATCATGCTTGACATTTGGAAATGATGCCATTATAATAAGCGTGTTCTGTTTGAGCCGCCGGTATAGCTCAGTCGGTAGAGCAGCTGATTTGTAATCAGCAGGTCGGGGGTTCGAGTCCGTCTACCGGCTCCAGCGCTCTCTCGGATAACTGAATATGGGGGAATTCCCGAGTGGCCAAAGGGGACAGACTGTAAATCTGCTGCTTATCGCTTCGGTGGTTCGAATCCACCTTCCCCCACCAACTGAAACAACCATAGTAATTCGAACACCCGTGTGTTGGACGACTGTGGTTGTTTTTGTTTTTGCATTGCAAATAGCGGCTTTTTCAAGCCGCACATCTCATTATTCAGTTGGACATCGGTTTTCAAACTCCGGAAAATCCGTGCAGAAAGCCAGAAAAATGTGCGATTCGAACACCCTTGTCTAAGAAGCAAATTGTGCAAAGCTATTGCCGCTCTAGCATAATTTCACTTCACTTTGAAATATGTCCAGGCTTCACCCTACTTGCGTAAGCACTTTGCATTTTCTATTATTCTGTGATGTCACCAGCTTCTGTTTTATGTGCCTTTGCATAAGCTTCTTCTTTTGCTTGGGGTGTTTTATAATGCAGTGTCTTATGCGGTCTCTGCGTATTATAAAAATCGATATATCCGTCTACCGCCGCTCTGAACTCCCGTTCAGAGCGGTATTTATATCTATACAGTTCTTCCCGTTTCATCGACGCAAAGAAAGTCTCCATTACGGAGTTGTCGTAAGGAACGCCAGGTTTGGAGAAAGACTGCTTAACCTCTCGAGTTTTCAAATAATCACCAAAAGCTCTCGATCTGTAGTTGCCTCCCTGATCTGTATGGAAAATTAGACCAGGCTCCGGTTTCCGGGATTCATATGCCATTCTGAAAGTTTCTTTAACTAGGTGCGTGTTGTTGCTATATCCCACTTTATAAGCAATCACCCTTCTCGCATACAGATCCATTATCACGCAAATAAAGTATTGCATCTCATCAAAGCGATAATAGGTTACATCACTCACCCATATCTGATTTGGATGTTCTGCGGTGAAATTTCTCTTTACTATATTCTGGCATTTTCGGGTCTCATCATAATGACGCTTCTTAGAGCCAATACGAATACTCTGCAAATCCATTTCGCGCATCAATTCCCGAACAAACTCTACTGTGACCCGTTCACCTTGATCTTTCAGAATTGCGTGAATCTTCGCAGCTCCATATATCTGGTTACTGTCATAATAGATGTCACGAATTTTGGCTTTCATCACCTCACGCCGTTTTGCAGCTTGTGTATTGCCCTTTAAACCCCGGTTTATGTAGTTGTAAAATGTTCCCCGCGGAACCTCCAGCGCTTCACACATAAGCCGCACGCTATATTTGCCTTGGTGATAGAAGTCCTCAAGTACCTTAAGCCTCTTGTCCAGGGGCATTTCTGTCACATCAAATATCGCCTTGAGAACTTCAAGCATCCCCTCCAACTTATCAATATGTTCTTTTTGCTTGAAATAGGTTCGCGAGTCTGATGCTATTATCTCCCCCTTCTTCCGAGCATCTTCCTCCCTTGCTTCCCGCGCCGCCGCAATCCAGGAATACACTGTACTCCTCGGAATGCCTGTATCCGCTGCGATTGAAGCTACGCTTTCGCCGCCAAGCTTCCGCTGAAGTAGCTGGTCCTTCATCTGAATCTCTGTGTTCTTTTTTGGCATAATTTGACCTCCTATAACAAATTCCGACCCTCACTTTTGAGCCAAAGTCAATTATACAGCGATAACCCGTTTCTACACACTAATAGAACTATTACATATCGGAAATATTCAAGGCTAATCGTCATGTTTCTCGCAATTTCCTGCGATTAATGTTCTATTATTTTATTTGCACCTCACAGCATAATTCTTAACAAGATACACCAAAAGATCGCGATAATTTTAACCGCCAGTTCAGTGTTATGTTAACTTTGCTTGTTGACAAACTGCGAAAAAGGAGGTAAAATATTGGTACAAAGAGGCAGTGATGGAAATAAATCACAAAATGCACAAGTGCTTGGTTTGGATTGGTTTAACCAAAAGCTTGTAGAAAGACAAAAAAAGGTGTATGGTATGTCCAAAAAAATTAGTGACTTAATGGGAAAGTCTGCTTCTCAGCTATTGGAAGAATGCGGACAGGGACTGTCTGCGCCAATTGATTTGAGTGCAATTTTAAGAAAACTTGATATTTCCGCTTTGCCTATGGATTTTTCTTCTCTAGAAAAAAAAGATGCAATAAAAGAGCTCGTTGCAGTTAGAGGTAGAATTTTAGGTGTCCTGATTTCCGACGAAAACAAAGCAGCAATTTTTTATAATAAAGAAGATTTGCAGAATAGTCATCGTTATCGATTTACTATTGCACACGAAATAGCGCACTGTTGTTTGACAGGTTCCCCAGTACATATTGAATTTAGATTTGATAGTGCAAAACCCAGCAGGACAGAATATGATGCAAATGTTTTTGCCGGCGAGCTATTAATTCCTCAGAATCTGCTATATAAAATGGTGCAAAATCTTCTCTTGCCATCGGTACATATTCTTGCTGATATTTTTGCTGTATCTGATAATGTTATGTTGGAAAGATTAAAATACCTTAAAGTTAAAGAGAGTATTATTGGATACAATTGCTAACACATAATCAACAATGTTTTGAGGTGTTATGTTTGAGCGACGATATAAAGAAAACAGGCACCGAACAGGGGGCGAGCACAGATCCTATCGGTGAACTGCTAGAACCTTTGATTGATCAAATTCCGCAAGATACATATATTGATATACCTGCTACGGAAACTGCAACAAGCGAAGAAATAGTTTCTGATGCGAACGCAAAGCTTGAAGATAGCCTTTTAAAGATTTTCAAGAAGAGTGAAGATACTAGACTTGAGCAGCAAAAGCCCCTGCTTATCGCTATAATAGTATTAGTTGCCATTCAATTGGTCGCCTTTAATGTCATAATTTGGATGCTTGTCTCAAATATTCTTGGGCAAAAGGATCCCCAACTGATTATGGCACTTTTGGAATTCCTCAAGTATTATATTGGTGCCGTTATAGTTGAGCTGATTGGTCTCGTCGTGTTGGTTGCTCAGACAACATTCTCAATGCACCCAACTAAGATGCTTGAAAAATTTATTCAAAGCAGAAACAAGGGTAGTAACAAGTAGATCTTTAACTGGGGAGTTGATTTACTCCCCAGTTTTTGTTTGGCAAACACAAACAGCAAGCCATACTAGCCGATGCATTCATTTAGACCACACACGTTTTTAAGCTTGAAGCTTTGAAATACACAGTAATTTATCTATAGAATAATAACTTTTTAGCAGGGTTTTTTGTGTTTTCATTATTCCCGCATTCATTAAGACCACACATGCCAGAAAAAAGCACGCGAAAGCGTGCTTTTTTCAACGAAATTCGCCTTCGGCGAGTGAAATATTGCTTCGCAATGTGAAATAGCTACGCTGTGAAATATTTGCTGCGCAAATGTTAGGCGAATTTTATTTCACATCGAGCAAAGCGAGATATTTCATAATTCACGACAGTGAATTATTTCACATTTTGCGTCAGCAAAATATTTCACCAAAACTGTTTCCGGGTGTACGAATCTATCTGTCAAAAAACGCAGATCCATCTTTTTCCTACTCTATTGCCAACAAGTGTGGTCGAAATGACTGCAAACCGAAAACCGCTAGAGTCTCTAGCGGTTTTCCTGTTTTTATACCCAAAATAATCGCTCAATTTTCATGGATGCAAAAACCTACATGATGGATTCGAACGACCGACTCTCTCTTGATAATATGCATTATCTGTACTATAATCTTTTCAGAGGTGATTTGTATGTCCAAGAAAAAGAAAATTGCAATTATCTCATCCACTCTTTTGACTTCCGGAGTTATTTTTTTACTTTTGAATGTGTATATCTTCGGCATTTTTCTCCTCATTACTGGGACTGTTTATTTACTTCTGTGTGCAATCGTTCTTTTTGCGCAAAAACATGTTGTATTGTGTCCTTCCTGCGGATTTGAAGTTCTGGGTGCCAGAAAAAAGTTCAACCGAACCGGCTCCTCAAAATGTCCCAAATGTGGAGCATTGATTTTTACACATTCGGATAAATAAGATGTTTCTAATTCTGTGTTTAAAGTAATTAAGGCAACACCGCATAAATGCCAAAATCCGCATTATACAGCGGGTGCCAAAT
>JBJDYP010000091.1:0-25036 GCA_051867435.1 Faecousia sp. | reverse complement strand
CAGGCTCCCATCCGCCAGATCGCCGAGAACGCCGGCGTGGACGGCAGCGTGGTCTTTGAGCGGATCCGCGGCTCCAAGAAGATCGGCTACGGCTACAACGCCTACACCGAGGAGTATGTGGACATGATCGGCTCCGGCATCGTGGATCCCACCAAGGTGACCCGCTCCGCTCTGGAGAACGCCGCATCCATCGCGGCCTGCGTGCTGACCACCGAGTCCCTGGTGGCAGACAAGCCCGATCCTGCCGCGGACGCGGCCGCTGCCGCTGCCGCAGCTTCCGGCGGCGGAATGTATTGATCCGTTAAAACAGCATTGACCTCCATGCGCTCAGCCGCATGGAGGTCATTTTTTTCGCACCGCCCCCAATTCCGGGGATTCCCGCCAAACAAATTCAGTGGCACCGGATCACCCAATATTCTCGTCATTGCGAGCCAGTGCGCACGCTGGCGTGGCAAGGGTTTGTTTTTCACTGCGATACAAAATCCGGCTTGATTTTTGGGGCCGGATGTGCTAATATAATGGCAAGAGGGATGCCGACGAACGGTTACCTCCCTTGTTTCGACGAAATTACTCCGTCTAGCTTGGTCGGCTTGTGGACGGAGTAATTTCTTTTTCTATGGAAATTACATTACTTGTTTCGATCAACAATGTCGAGGACAAGTTTGATGATTGCAACAATGAGCGCGCAAAACGCGAAAAGCTCTGTAAATGTAACCATCTCACCACCCCCTTTCGGGGAGGTTTCCGTCCGCCGTTAATTGGCATCCCTCAAGGGTCTTTCGACCACCCACATTCTAGCATATCTTGTCGGTTTTTGCAAGTACGACAAAATCTGGCTTGATTTTTGGGGCCGGATGTGCTAGTATAATAGCAAGAGGGATGCCGACGAACGGTTACCTCCCTGGCTTAAACGAGATTACTCCGTCACAGCTTGGAAGGCGATGTGGACGGAGTAATTTCTTTTTCTATGGAAATTACATTACTTGCTTCGATCAACAATGTCGAGGACAAGTTTGATGATTGCAACAATGAGCGCGCAAAACGCGAAAAGCTCTGTAAATGTAACCATCTCACCACCCCCTTTCGGGGAGGTTTCCGTCCGCCGTTAATTGGCATCCCTCAAGGGCCTTTCGACCACCCGTATTCTAGCAAATTGTGTCAGTTTTTGCAAGAGGCTCCCGTACCCCATCGGTGCGGGAGTCCTTTTCGTTTACCTCCGGCTCGGTGGTTTGGATTTTTCCGCTGCCCTGCCCGGGTTTTCCACGGTATCGTCCTCTGCCATTGCGGCCGGAAACAGTCCGGCAAGCAGGGGGCAGTTATTATGAGCGACCCGCCGGCAAGTCCGGCGGGTCGCTCATGCGTTATTCCTCTTTTGCTGCCGCAAGATATACAGCGATCTCGTCGTAGTATTGCCGGACGGCCTCCTCCGCGTAGCTGCGGCTCTCCCGCTCGCAAAGCTGCAGGTAGTAGCTCTCCGGGTCGCCCTCGGCGCTGGCGTAGTCCGCGAATTCCCGGGCGTACTGCGCCGCGTTCCGGAAGACCAGCAGATCCTTCTCGCCGCTGTCCAGCTTCTCATAGGCTTCCACCAGCCGGTACTGGTAGGCGTGATAGGACTCGTGGCAGATGATCCGCAGATTTTCCATGGCGGAAAGCCGTACCAGCGCCTGGGCGCTGACGGTGATGGTGCGGTCGGCATCGACGTAGCTGCCTGCCACCGGGTCTTCCAGCTCCGCGACACGGACCTGCAGCCGCTGGGGAAGCCCCAGCTTGGAGGATTCCAGATCCGCCACGGTCTGCAGCACGGAAAGCCGCTGGCTGGCGGACAGGGATTGCCAGGTATCCTCGTCCAGCATGCTGATGGCATCCATCCGCTGGGTTTCGGTCATGGCCTTCACCTGGGCGTATTCCCGGGCATCGGACACGGACATCACAGCCCGGGCCAGCACCGTCCTGCCGCCCACAAAGCCCATCAGCGCCAGCAGGCAGCAGGCACAGATCAGTTGGGTGGAGTGTACGCACCGGGAGATCCGGCGGGAACGGGTGCGGCTGGGGTCGGCGCCCTGGGGAACCGGCTCCCGCAGCACGGAAAACCACAGAAGGGCGGACAGGATCCCGGCGGCTGCCAGCAGGAGGATCACCATGGCCCGGTTGGCGCTGAACCAGGCCCAGGCGGAGTACAGCTCCAGGGGCAGCAGCTCGTCCACCATGGCGCGCACCTCCGTGCGCTGTTTGGCGGGTGTGAAGCCCACGCCGGCAACGGCGCAGACCGCCATCATTCCAATCAGGATCAGCCGGGAGCGCCCGGCGGTCATGCCCGGCAGGCAGGAGAACAGAATGCTGCCGTAAAGCAGGTACAGCAGCGCGCCCCAGAAAGCGTGGCGCAGGGCATATTCGGCGGTATGAAGCTGGCGGCTGCTCATGAGGGGTCACTTCCTTTCTCTTTCTTGCCAGGGGTCAGATCCGCTTCCTCCAGCACCCGGATCAGGGCGTCCCGGAAGCGGCCGTGGATGGCGCCCTGGGGATCAAAGCACTGGTCCACAAATTCCCGGATGGTCTGGTTCTCCCCCAGAGCTTTGGGACGGCATTGGTACAGCCTGCCCTGGGGCGCGTCGGTGCGGCCTACCAGATAGTCCACGGACACGTCAAAATAGTCCGCGTACCAGACCAGCATTTGCAGGGGAGGCTTCACATGGCCGGTTTCGTAACGGTTGATGGACACCTGCGTGGTGTTCGCGGCGGCAGCCAGCTTGGCCTGGGAAAGATGAATGCTCTCCCGGAGCTGCCGGAGCCGCTGGCCCAATTCCCCCATGGAATCCCCTCCTTTTTTCGACCTCTGTCAACATTATAACATAAAGTGTATGAAAATCAATACATAAAATGAATAATTTCGAGAAAATTCGCCGGAAAATTCCCCTCCGAACCACCGGAAGAAGGGCAAAAAAGGCCGTCTGCATCGCAAACGCGATACAGACG
Source organism: Faecousia sp. (assembly GCA_051867435.1). Taxonomy (GTDB): domain Bacteria; phylum Bacillota; class Clostridia; order Oscillospirales; family Oscillospiraceae; genus Faecousia. Next base: position 22,063 of record JBJDYP010000091.1, on the reverse strand, counting down.
GCGCATGAAAGTATACCATTTGTGTATTACAGCTCCGCGGCCTTTTGGGTCTGGCGGAACATTTCCAGAAAGTGTTTCTCCTGGATGATGGCAAGCCCCTGGTTTTCGTCCCCCAGGACGATGAGGTGATCCCCGGGCTGGATGCCGAAGATCCGCCTGGCTCTGGCGGGCAGCACGATCTGCCCCCGGTCGCCCACCTTCACGAAGCCGAAGGCGTGCTTTCCCTTTGGAGGCACCCCGGGAGGGGTCTGCCCGGGGGTTTCGTCCGCCAGGTCATCCAGCGACACGCCGAACAGCTCCGCCAGACGGCGGCTCTGATTCAGATCCGGCAGGGATTCGCCGGTCTCCCACTTGGAGATGGTCTGCCGGGAGCAGCCCAGGGCTTCCGCCAGATCCTCCTGGGTCATTTTTTGCAGTTTCCGAAGATGGATCAGATTGTCATGAAACATGGTTTTTCTCCTTTTTCCGAATTCCCAGGACGCACCAGCGCAGCACGGGGATCCGGGAGATGATGGCTTCCAGCCCGAAGGATCCCGCGAAAGCCGCCGCGCCCACGGCAAGATAGAGGATGGCGGGAGGCAGGTTGGTGTACTCCGTGAGCAGCAGTCCACAGGCGGACAGGGGCAGATAGTGGAAGATGTACAGTCCCCAGGCGCGGCGGTTCATCCAGAGCCCAAACCTGCCGGTGTGGTTCCAGAACCGCTTGGCGCAGCCCAAAATGGCGAGAATGGCGCACCAGAGGTAGGCGGCGGCCAGAAGGCAGTCCCGGTTGGGACTTTCGGCGTAATTCTGCCCGAAGGAGGTCACGGTGTAGGCAATGCCCAGCCCCAGCGCGGCAGCGGCAAGGAGAGGAGCGGGCTTTTCCAGCGTTTCGATCCAGCCCTCGTCCGAGAACAGGAAATAGCCCAGGAAGAACATCAGCCCATACACGCCGAAGCGGTACACGGCGATGACGGGGGCGTTCAGGATCTGCATGGAGCCCCATACAGGAATCACCAGCGCCGCCAGAATGGCGGGATGCTTGGGGATCCTGCCGCAGAGGGCGGTGAGCCTGCCCTTTTCCAGCTTTCGGATCAGCACCAGCAGGCAGGAAAACAGCCACAGCATCTGGATGAACCACAGCACACCCGTGCCGCTCACCGCCATGATGAGGAAGCGCACCGGGCCGGGTGCCTGCCCCATCTGCTCCAGGGCGTTGGACAGGCGCATATTGACATAGCCCTGGATCCAGTGAAAGACCAGAAGACCCACCGTGGAGGGCACCAGGAGCTTCCGGGTGCGGCAGCGGAAAAATTCCCGGTCTCCCCGCCGGTCCAGATCCCATTTGGCGCTCATGCCAGCGATGAGGAACAGCAGCGCCATGAACCAGGGGTACAGCAGATACTGCACCGCGTCCTGATACTGCACCGGCGCGAAGGGCCCGATGACCCCGGCGGTGAGGATGCCGTTGAACAGATAGACCACATGGTACAGCACGACCAGAACCACCGTGAAAGTGCGGATGTTGTCAATGTAGTGCTTTCTCATATTTATTCCACCTTTGCTATGAATTTTAACATATTATACCCCGGTGTCAACGGGGATTCCACCAACGAATCCGGGCATTTTCCGGGAAAAATGTTAAAATTCCTGGCACGGCGGGATTTGCTTGCAAGGAGGGCGGGAATGTGGTATGATAATAAAAAAGCAGCGTAGTTCGGAGGTGAGGACTTGAAGCCATACGACTTTCTGGTGGTGGGTGCCGGGCTGTACGGCGCGGTGTTCGCCCGGGAGGCAAGGAAGAAGGGCAAGTCGGTGCTGGTGCTGGAAAAGCGGGATCACATCGCCGGCAACGCCTACACCAAAACCCTGGAGGGCATCCAGGTCCATGAATACGGCGCCCACATTTTCCACACCAACGACAGAGGCGTTTGGGAGTATGTGACCGCGCTGGCGGATTTCCGGGATTTTGTCCACTCCCCTGTGGCGGATTACCGGGGCAGGCGGTTCAGCCTGCCGTTCAATATGCATACCTTCTCCCAGATGTGGGGCGTGACCACCCCGGAGGAAGCGAAGGCGAAAATCGCCGGACAGCGCGCGGAGGTTTCCGGGGTGCCCCGGAACCTGGAGGAGCAGGCCATCTCCCTGGTGGGACGGGACCTGTACGAGACTCTGGTCAAGGGCTACACGGAAAAGCAGTGGGGACGGGACTGCGCGGAGCTGCCCGCCTTTCTGATCCGGCGGCTGCCCGTGCGCTTTACCTATGACAACAACTACTTTGACGCGGCGTTCCAGGGGATCCCCGTGGGCGGCTATACGGAGCTGGTGGAGAAGCTGCTGGAGGGCGTTGAGGTTCGGCTGGGGGTGGATTATCTGGAGCGCAGGCAGGAATGGAACGCCCTGGCGGAGAAGGTGGTCTACACCGGCGCCATCGATGCCTATTTCGGCTGCTGCCTGGGCGCGCTGGAGTACCGGACTCTGAAATTTGAGACGGAAGTGCTGGACAGGCCGGACTTCCAGGGCGCCGCCGTGGTCAACTATACCGACCGGGACACCCCCTGGACCCGGATCATCGAGCATAAGTGGTTCGCCTTCGGCAAGGACGAGATGGGAAATGACCTGCCCCGGACGGTGATCACCCGGGAGTACAGCGGGGAATGGAAGCCCGGCGACGAGCCATACTATCCCGTGAACGACGAAAAAAACACCAGGCTGTACGCGGCCTACCGCGGTCTGGCGGATGCCGAGACGGATGTGATCTTCGGCGGCAGACTGGGCGAATACAGGTATTACGATATGGATCAGGTCATCGCGGCGGCGCTTCGGACGAGCGCCCGGGTGATACAATAAGGAGGAAACAATCATGGAAGAACAGCAGGAATTTTTTGACGTGGAGACCATCACCCTTCCCCTTGAGGACGGGCAGGACATGGAATGCGCCATTCTGGATGAATTCGAGACAGAGGGCATCAACTATATGGTGGTGGCACCCCTGGTGAACGACACCATCGGCGAGGAGACCTATATCTACCGCTTCCGGGAGGACGGCGAGGATGTGATCGTGGAGTATATTGACGATGAGGAAGAGCTCCGCCATGCCGCCCAGGTCTACGAGCAGTTGGTAGAAGCCGAGGAGGAATAACCGCCCCGGCGCGGCTCCGTCGCGGCCTTTACACAGGGAGCCTTGGGCGCTCCCGCGCCGGTACATAGACCGGGTTCTTTGGCAGTCTGCCGCTCCGGGAGGGGATCACCCTCCCGGAGCGGTTTTTATTTGGAACGCAAATTGAAAACGGGCATTCCTTTGCCCGTCTGCTTGCCGCTGATGGCGGGATCGCTCCTTGGGGGCAGAAGCACAGGCGAATAGGGGGATCGCAATTGATACTTGTAGTGTATATTTCACTTTCTTGTCTCGGCAAGAAAGTGACAAAGAAGCCGACTTAAGGGGCGCTTCGAGCAAATGCGCCCCCTTAAGAATCCCCCGCCGCTTTTCCGGCGGTGCGAAGCGAACCTGATAGGTTATGACGCACAAATTCGGAGGCACTTAGCTATCAAGTTACCACGTCATTGCGAGCCAGTCCGCAGAGGAGGTGAATTGGCGCAAAGCGCCAAGAGAAGCCACCCTGGGGTGCTGGCGTGGCAATCCGTTTTCCTTTTGCATTTGTTCTGACCCGTGCGGAAGAAAGAATAAAATGTACTTTTCTTTTTTGCAAAAAAGTGTTATCATAGTGTCTGCTGAATAAGCCGCATTTTTGCGGCTTATTCCCCGCCAAGGGCGGGAATTTCACAAAATCGGCTCTTTTTAACCGATTTTGTGAAATACAGACACGTTTCAATGGATATTATTGACCAGCGGTGCGCCGCTGGTCAAGACAGGTGCAAGGATTTTTTGCCCAAAGGCGAAAAATCCTTGCACCTGAACAACGCAAAATAAGCCGGAAAGCCTTAGTTTTCAAGGCTTTTGCGTTGCTTTGTATCCATTATCATAGCTCCGTAAGGAATTGTTGAATATCACCCTGATGCTGCTGTGAGACATCGGAGTCGAAGCGGAGTGTCTGCCTGCGGCGTGATGGGATGGCAGGATTTTACATAATGCGAGGATCAAAGATGAAGAAACTGAGTGAAAACCGTCGGCTGAGCGATGGCCTGTTTATTGGATGTCTTTTGTGTGTTACTGCTTTTGTGTTTTGGGGTACATTTGAACATGGAATGCAGTTTGACGAAGTATACAGGGTATGCAACCTGTTTTCCATGTTTTTCAAGGACGCGGAACCGTTTAACCAGGCGATCTACAGCATTAGGGTGTTCGGACGGGACATTCCGATCATGTACAAGGATTATATTTCATCGTTTTGTATCACGCCGATGTTCCCGATCCTGTTCTTTGAAAATGTGCTGGTTGCACTTCGTTCCATGTACATTTTCTATTTCCTGCTTGCATTGATCCTGTTTTATTATGCGTTTGGGTTCTATACAGGTGATCGAACGCTGGCAATGCTCACCACGCTTTTCATTGCTGTAAATCCTGTGTTGCATCCCCAGCTACAGGTTCACTTTGCCACCATTCGGGATTTGATTCCCATATCGGTACTGCTGATTCTTATGAAACGCGGGAAGCTGAATTGGAAATCAATCTTTATTGGGGTGTTCGTTCTGTGCCTGTCCGCCAATATTGCCTTTTATTCCGTTTGGCACATTGCGGCCTTTTTCATTGTTTCGGTGGTGTTCTATCCGAAATTTTGGCCTGCCGTAATCAAGAGCTGGAAAAATATTCTCGCGGTAATTCTGGGCGGCTGCATAGGACTGTTTCACTTTGTGTTATACAATGTTATGAATGGCTTCCCAACGGTGAAAACCCTGGTTAACAGCATTTTCTTTGTTGAGAAGTATAATGAGTCCGCAATCGACTATAAGACCAGCAGCGGCGTTTTGGGCGAATTGCCGGGGAAGCTTGAAAAATTGAAAGAATATCTGGGCGGAAGCGCTTCCTTTTTCCTGGTGGTTCTGCTTGCCGCCACATTCCTGATTATTTTTGAAGTGTGGTATATCAAGAGGCATAAGCGCAGCGAATTGGCCGGGATCGGAAAGATTGTGCTGGTGTCGTTGGTGTGCTTTTATCTGACCTTCGTTTTTATCCTGGTAAGCCCCAATGCCAAAGCGAGTCACCATTTTTGCTACCTGGTAGGGTTTTACTCTGCCGCGGCGGTTGGCGCAATCTGGCTGATGGGGAAGCTGATGCCCGGCGCAAAGATGCTTATGACAGCGTGCGCGCTGGTCATGATCGGGGTTTCGGCTTTCCAGACGGGAGCGGATGTGTTAAAGGAACTTAAGAGTGGAGGAACGGGAAATTTCTCGCCGGCAATTTTTGATCTCCATGACTATTTGGAAGAAAATGAAATTGATGACGAGGATATGATGTTTATTGATTGGGGATTTCACGCGCAGTTGTACTTTTTGAACCGCGGAGATTTCAAAATCCAGGAAGTCGTCTTTCAATTGATGAACAGCGATGAGACTCGCGTTTTCGAAAATCTGATGCATTTCTTTGACCGTGTCGACAAAGAGGAACTGTTTTTCGTTGCGTATGACAGCGATATGGAAACGCTTCTGAAGGAAGGCGACGTTTCTTCGCTGGGAGACCCGTCCAGACGATTTGCGGAATTTGTTGATCAATGCGGCGGAGAAATCACCGAAGTCCAACAGTTTTACGAACGGGATGGTGAGGACGTATTTGCCCTGTACCGTTTAAGCGGGATTCCGGAAATCCGAATGAATTCCCACACGGTCTATTTGTCCGAAATGGCGCAGCCATTGGAGCGGGTGTCCATAGAAAACATCATTTCGCAGACCGGTGATGTGGGGGACTCGATTATCGGTCTGCATGCGGCCGAGGGCTCGGGGACGGTATGGACATCGGGTGATGTCGGGGTTAAGCTGATGGCCAATGGCGGAGAATTTTCCTGCAGCGGTTATATTCCGGATTATCCGGATCCGAAGATCGAGGAACTGACCATTTGTGTTTTCGTAAATGATAAACTGGCAAAAACAGTCACGGAAAAAGAACAAACGGTATTTTCGGTGAGTTTGTCAAGTGATGAAATCACATCGCTGGCAGGGTCTGACGCCGGGAATTTTGTGATTACCGTGCGGCCGAGCTACTCGTTTGTTCCGGCAGAATATGACGGAGACGATGTCAGAACTTTGTCGTATATTTTGACGGAATTAAGCTGGAACGGATAAATTGATAATTGGAGAATACAGAAAATGAAGCTGATCATTCAAATCCCGTGTTTCAACGAAGAGGAAACCCTTGGAATCACATATCACGATCTTCCCCGGCATATAGAGGGAATCGATGAGATCGAATATCTCATCATCGATGACGGCAGCTCGGACCGCACGGTGGAGGTCGCCAGGGAGCTGGGGATCCGTCATGTGGTTTCCTTCAAGCAAAACAAAGGGCTGGCAAAGGGATTCATGGCAGGACTCGATGCCTGTCTGCACCTTGGCGCGGACATCATCGTTAACACCGATGCGGACAACCAGTACTGCGGTGCGGACATTGAGAAGCTGGTTCAGCCAATTTTGAATGGCAAGGCGGATATCGTCATCGGTGAGCGGCCGATCGACCAGACAGAACACTTCTCCTGGAAAAAGAAGAAGTTTCAGCACTTGGGGAGCTGGGTGGTGCGTGTCGCCAGCGGGACCGATATTCCGGATGCCCCCAGCGGTTTTCGTGCTTATTCCAGAGAGGCCGCGCTCCATCTGAATGTTACCAATGAGTATACATATACCCTTGAGACTATTATTCAGGCGGGGCATGAAAAGCTGGCCATGACTTCTGTGCCGATCCGAACGAACGGAGAAACCCGTCCGTCCCGCCTGTTCAGCAGTATGTGGCGGTATATGAAGCGTTCTGCCACTGTGATCGTGCGCTCTTTTATGATGTACAAGCCGCTGCGGTTCTTTTCGATCATTGGCAGCGTCCTGCTTGGCATTGGTGGGTTAATCGGGGTGCGATTCCTGATTTATATGTTTGCCGGCGAGGGTGACGGCCATATACAATCTCTGATTCTGGCAGCAGTCCTGATGCTTATGGGCTTCCAGACGATTGTAATGGGCCTGATGTCGGATATTATTGCCGCGAACAGAAAGATTCTGGAGGACATACAGTATCGGGTAAGAAAAATGGAGACAGGCAGTGATGAAAACGGGCAAAGCGCTGCGCGTTTGCGTGATTAAGGTGAAGCAAGAGGATCCTGCTTTAGAAACCTGCTGAGTGAATAAAGAGGTAGCGAATGGACAAAAAGTGGGTCAGGTTTGTGGGAAAAATCCTGATGGTTTTTTCGTTGGTTTTCATTGTGAGAACCGTTTGGCAAAATCGGGAAAGCATACAAGCCGCGCTGAACGGCAGATGCCTGCCCCTGATGATGCTGCATGCAATCGTCATGGCTCTTTCGGTGACGCTGAATGGGTATCTTTTCTCAAAGCTGATCGGTGCCATTGAGGGGAAAGCCTGTCGAACCCGGAGGACGATCTATTTGTATTCCGTGGCGAATTTATACAAGTATATGCCGGGGAATATCATGCATTACGTTGGAAGAAACAGAATCGCAACAGAAGGACTTGCCGGTTATGAGTCTGTAAATATTGCGTCTGTAATAGAAATTATCGAGAGTGTGGTTGCTTTTTCTGTGCTGGGAATCAGCCTGGCGTTTCCGTATGTAACGGACTATATTGCGGGGATCGTCAATAAAAAAATCATTGCGGCTGTAATATCAGGCTTTATTTGCTGTTGTGCAGTCCTGATGTTTGCGGCATCCCGATCAGCAAAGCTGAAGTCTTTATTTCAAATGATATTTGCAAAGAGGGTCATAAAAACAGTTGCCCTGATCATTGGAGTTTATATCGTTACCGGCCTGTTTACAAATTCGTTTGTTTTCTTTTTTATCAGAGAGCTGGGCGGGGATGTTGGAGCGGATATGTTCTTCCCCACAGTAGGGATGTATGTGATCGCGTGGTTGATCGGATTTGCTGTACCTGGCGCACCTGGCGGAATCGGTGTTCGGGAAGCGTGCATGAGTATTTTCCTGAAGGGAGTCGTGCCGATTGGGATAATAACGTGTACTGCCCTTCTCCTTAGAGTATCACAGATATGCGGGGAATTGCTCGCCTGTGCGTTTGGGCTGTGCATACAGGACAGACCCAAAGCCTGAGAAAACCGGCCTGCCCGGGACACCCCGCGCCGCCGTCATAGCCACATTGTGAGAAGCGTTATTTTGAAATCATATGGGGGTTCTTATTTGTGGAAAGCGAAAAAGTATCTGTAATCATTCCTTGTTATAACTATCAGGATTATATAGTAAAGGCAGTCAATTCTGTGATCCATCAGACTTATCAGCAGGTTGAAATCATTATCATCAATGATGGAAGCACAGATAACAGTCTGGAAGTCATAAAAGAAATCATCAACAGTCATCCAGACAAAGAAATCAAGCTGATAGACAAGAAGAACGAAGGAATATCTGCCGCGCGAAATGACGGCGTTCGGATCGCGACAGGCAAATACATCGTGTATTTGGACAGTGACGACTGGCTTGACAAGGATTTTGTCGAGGTGATGGTTCGGGAAGCGGAAAAGAGCGGCTCGGATGTTGTAATGTCCGGAAACAGAAAAGTGATGCTGGAAAATGGTCGGGAAAAGGTTGTGGAGACGGTTTCCTTTTCGAACGATCAGAAAACAATCCTGAGATTTTCCATTTGGGCGAAGATCTATAAAAAAGCGTATCTGGAAAGCATAGAAGCAAAGTTTGCCGTCGGAAAAGAGTATGAGGATAATCCATACAGCATGAAAGTAATGTTTTCAACAGATAGAATCAGAACCATTGATTATGTGGGGTATAACAACAGAAAGCATGAGAACAGCCTTACAACGAAAAAAATAGAAAATGAGGTTCTCCCGTATGATGATTTTCGTAAGGTAATCCATTATATATATAGGGTGCAGCGTAAAAACCCGGATATTGGTTATGCCGAGGTGAACATCTTAAGCTATTTTATTTTTTTCCAGTTTTCCATGCTTCGAAAAAACAAGTATTTCAAGCTGAAAAACAGAAAGGCGGATCTGTCCACATCCCTTTCCTTCGCAAAGTTTTGCCAGGATGAAGTTGTCAAATATGGCATGGGGAATAACCAATACTTAAAAATTTTCAAACGGAGCTTTGTAAAGCTTCATGAAAAGGTCGCGATCCGTTTATACCTGTTTGCCTGCCGGCATCATTTGCTGCTTCCCATCGTTAGAATGGGACAGTGATCATGCGCCGGAGCGGGCGCATGAGGTATGCGGCAACATATGAAAAGCAGAAAGAGAGAAGTGCTTGTTCATGAAAAAGTATAATATCGCAATTGCCGGCACGGGCTATGTTGGATTGTCGTTAGCCGCGCTTCTTTCGCAGAGGCAAAGAGTGGTTGCGGTTGACATTGTTCCGGAGAGAGTCGGGCAAATCAATTATCGGATTTCTCCGATTCAGGATGACGGGATTGAGAAGTTTTTTGCCGAAAAAGAGCTGGATCTCATGGCGACAATTGATGGGGCATCCGCATATAGAGAGGCGGACTATGTAATTATCGCAACACCTACAAATTATGATTCTGCTACACAGTGCTTTGATACCACTGCTGTAGAATCGGTAATCGAATCAGTAATCAAATCGAATCCCAAAGCCACCATGGTCATTAAAAGCACCGTTCCCGTGGGTTACACAGAGGGGGTACGCAAAAGATATCATACGAACAGGATCCTTTTCAGCCCTGAGTTCCTGAGAGAAAGTAAGGCGCTCTACGATAATCTGTACCCGTCCCGAATTATTGTAGGCTGCGATGAGGAGTCCCGCGACGCGGCAGATACTTTTGCGGCGCTTCTGCGAGAGTGCGCGGAAAAAGAAAATGTGGACACACTTTTGATGGGATTTACAGAAGCAGAAGCGGTGAAGCTGTTTGCGAATACCTACCTGGCATTGCGTGTCAGCTATTTTAATGAGCTGGATACATACGCTGAGATGAAGGGGCTGGATGCGAAGTCAATCATTGACGGGGTATGCCTGGATCCCCGAATCGGCGGCCAATACAACAATCCATCCTTTGGCTACGGAGGCTATTGCCTGCCGAAGGATACAAAGCAGCTTCTGGCAAATTACGCAGACGTCCCTCAAAATATGATAAGCGCCATCGTGGAATCAAACCGGACGCGCAAAGACTTCATCGCGGACCGTGTTCTCAAGAAAGCCGGATACTACGATTACGATAATCATGGGGATTTCAGCGCATCTATGGAGAAGAAGTGCGTGATTGGAGTTTACCGCCTCACTATGAAATTGAACTCTGATAATTTCCGGCAAAGCTCTATTCAGGGAGTGATAAAGAGAGTAAAGGCCAAGGGCGCGGAAGTGATAATTTACGAGCCGACACTTGAACCGGGAAGCACGTTCTTTGGGAGCAAAGTGATTGGAAGTCTTGATGCCTTCAAGCAGCAGAGTGATACGATCATTGCGAACCGTTATGATGACTGCCTCAGCGATGTACGGGAAAAGGTATATACAAGAGATTTGTTTCACAGGGATTAACGCGGTTCGGCGCAGCCCCTTTACAGACTGCTGCCTGACGGCGATTGACATTTACAACCTGCATCGATTTACCCCAAAAACAACGAAAAACACCAAAAGCAGTCCCTGGGAGATGCGAAATCCGCCTCTTTCGGGACTGCTTTTTGTCTGCCATATTGTCCGAAACGTGTTTCTGCGGCGCACCTTGTCACACACTCTTGATAAGGTGCGGATATTCGTATATAATGTAAGCTGTATTGTTATGCCGGACCGAAAGGGGAAACGCGGAAAAAGCGGGGTGAGAGACTTTGAGAAAAATCAACCTGAAAAAATACAGAGCCGCTTTCTTTGCGGGTATCACCATCCTTACGGCAGCCGTGCTGCGGCTGATCGGGTTTATGGTTAACGAGCGGCTGGATTTGCTTTTTAACATTCCCCGCTCCTTCCTGTACATAGGACTGTTTGCGGTGTGGGGTGTTTTTGCCCGTAACCGGATTATCCAGCCCCAGGTGCGCCGCTATCTCACCGCGGTTTCCGCGCTGATGGTATTTTGGGTGACGGTCAGGACGATCAAGTATTCCCTGGAGACTCCGCTCTGGGTGATCCGGCATCTGTGGTATCTGTACTACCTGCCCATGCTGTTCATTCCGCTTCTGGCGGTGCTGGTTGCCATGTCGCTGGGAAAGCCGGACAGCTTCCGCCTGCCGAAATGGACGAATCTTCTTTACATACCCTCTGCCATACTGCTGCTTCTGGTGCTGACCAATGACCTGCATCAGCTTGTATTCCGGTTTCCGGCAGACGCGGCTGTATGGATGGATGACTACCGGTATGGCGCCGTATATTTTCTGGCAGTCGGCTGGATGATACTATGTGCCCTGACAGCCCTTGTTACCATGCTGGTCAAATGCCGTGTTCCCCACAGCCGCAAGGTTTTGATCCTGCCCTTCGTTCCGGCGGCGGTGGCTTTGCTGTATGGGGTGCTGTATATTCTGCGTATGCTTGGGGTTTTCCCTTTGGTGTGGATGAGGGTGATCGCGGGAGACATGACCGTTGTGTTCTGCCTGCTGATCACTGCCGTACTGGAAAGCTGTATCCAGTGCGGACTGATTCAGGCAAACACCCACTATCGGGAGCTGTTTGACGCTTCCACGGTGGGCGCGCAGATCACAGACCCCGATTACCATGTTATTCTGTCCTCCCGGGCGGCGCAAAACGTCAGCATCGAAACCCTCCGGCAGACGCGGCGATCTCCCGTTATGCTGGAAGGCGGGATACGCCTGTCCGGCGCCCCGATCAAAAACGGTCATGTCATCTGGACGGAGGATATGTCCGCCCTGCTCCGTGTGCTGCGTGACCTGGAAGAAGCGAAGGAAAACTTACAGGATAACAAGGACATCCTGGAGGAAGAACACGCGGTAAAGGCCCGGGAAGCCCATATCGCGGAGCAGGAGCGCCTCTATCACATCATCCAGCGGGATACCGAAAAGCAGATCCTTCTGATGGACGAAATGATCGGGCAGGCGGAAAGCGCCGGTTCGGAGGAAGAACGCGGGCATATCTTAAAGAAAATGCTTGTGATCGGCGCTTATCTGAAGCGGCGGAGCAATCTTGTTTTTCTGTCGGACAAGGATTCCATGCTGGAGGCAAAGGAACTGGAGCTGTCCATGGAGGAATCCATCAACAATCTGGAAACCTTCGGCGTGACCTGCGGCTTCCTCTCGGAGCTGACCCAACCCGTTCTGTCCATGAACGTGATTGCCATGTACGACTTTTTTGAGGAGATCGCGGAGCGCTCTCTGGATCGGATGAGCAGCATCCTGGTTCACGCGGGTATCCGGGAAAATCTCATTTTCTTCTCCGTGGATACCGATTCCCGTTCGGATTTTTCCGACCTTGCTTCCGAAACGGTTACAGCGGCGCGGGACGAGGACGGGGAATGGAAGCTCACCCTTCGTCTTGACATGGGAGGTGGCAGGCAATGAACCGGTTTTTGAATCATTCCGTAAAAGAGGCTTTGGACAATTTGCCCAGCGGCGTGTGCTTCTTTGATAAAAACGGGACGGTGACGCTGTGCAACCACCAGATGTACCGTGTGTTCTTTGCGCTGACCGGCAGGGACCTGCAGAGCCTGCCGGAATTGCAGGAGCTGTTGGCGCGGGGCCCGGAGGTTTTTTTGCTGGAGGACGGTCACGCGTGGCGGTTCGCCCGGGAGCGGATCACCACCCGGGATGGGACAGCCTACACCCAGGTTACGGCTTCCGATGTTACGGAATTGTACCGCAGGCAAAAAGAGCTGGAAGAAGACAATCAGAAGCTGGAAGAAGACGCCGAACGGATCCGCCGGCTTTCCGCCAATATCATCTCGCTGATCCGGGAGGAAGAAATTCTGAGCATGAAGATGCGGGTGCATGACGACATCGGCAGAAGCGTGATTGCCACAAGACAGTTTTTGCGGCAGGGAAAGCCCATGGAAGAACTGGATCTGACCGCATGGAGAAACGCCGTTCGCCTGTTAAAACACGAAAACGAGCAACCGGAGGAACAGGACGCGGTTGCGGAGCTTATGAACGCCGCTTTCGGCATTGGCATCCGGGTATCCTTTGACGGCACCTTCCCCGAAAACGGGGCTGTAAAGGAGCTTTTCCTTTCCGTCATACGGGAGTGCATGACAAACGCGGTACGCCATGCGGGCGCGAAGGAGCTGTACGTCCGTTTCGCCGGCAGCGGTCACACGGCCTCGGTCTCCGTCACAAACAGCGGAGCCGTGCCCAACGGGGAAATCGTGGAAGGCGGGGGACTGACCTCCCTGCGCATCCTTGTGAAAAAAAGCGGCGGAACCATGGAAGTAAAAACCGTACCGGGATTTGAGCTGACGGCAACCGTGCCGGTGGGAGAGGAGAAGACAACATGATCAACGTGCTGATTATCGAAGACCAGCGCATGATGCGTGAAACCATGGAAATGTATATCACCCAGACGGAAGGGTATCGTCTGGCCGGTTCTTTTCCCGGCGCCGGGGTCGCGGAGAAATTCTGTGCCATCAACCCTGTGGATCTTGTCCTGATGGATGTCTGTACCGAAAACGATGAAAGCGGCTTTGCCGCCACCAGGGTCATCAAATCCCGCTTCCCCAAAATCAAAGTGATCATCGTTACCTCCATGCTGGACGCCGGATACCTCAGCCGCGCGAAAGAGGCCGGCGCCGACAGCATCTATTTCAAGGATGTCAGCCAGACGGAGCTGATGACGGTGGTGGAACGCACCATGGGCGGCGAGTCCGTCTACCCGGATAAAACACCGGAGGTGCGGATCGGGAACGCCAGAAGCTCCGAATTTACCGAAGCGGAGGTCCGGGTCCTTCACCTTCTGGTTGAGGGGATGACCTATAAGGAAATGGCGGAGGAATTGGGCGTGACCACGGACTGCGTGAAAAAGCATATCAGCAGTATGCTTTCAAAGACCGGATACCCCTCCAAAACAAAGCTGACCGCCATGGTGGTGAGCAAGCGGCTCATTGTAAACGGCTTTTGACCGTGGACAGGACAGGAGCTGTCTCAATAAAGTAAAATATGCACAAATAGAAGAACTGTCATTGCGAACCAGCCAGCGCTCTGGTGTGGCAATCCGTATTCCCCTTGAAATGCGCAGATTTCTGGCGTTTCTAAGGAGAACGGATTCCCACGCCATCCTGAGGGATGGCTCGGAATGACAGTTTTTTTCTTTTCGGTTATCGGTTTTCATAAGCTTGTGGTCAAATTTCGATTTATCGGGCTGTTAATATGCGTGATAACCTCCGTCAAACACTGTAGGGGAGGCGTTTCGCCTCCCGCTGCGCTGTACCACCGGGACGGGGAACCCGTCCCCTACGATGGGTTACGAATACCCCGCTAAATCGGAATTTGACGGTGTGCTTACGAAAGCCGATAGTCAAATTTTTCTTTTACTTTGCACGACTTGACGAAACAATTTCTATGTGAAACAGCCTGCTGTTTTTTCAAAAAATCATTGCGGACAGTACCCATTTGGGGAATGCGCTTTTTTTGAAAATCCTTATAATATTATATGTATAGGCAGCACGATGTCATTTTCAGGAAAGCGGGGAGAGAATATGCGGCGGATTGTGGTGGATATGCAGAATTATCTTTTTGCCGACGCGATTGCCCGGACGCTGAGAAGCGCGGATTCTGATTTTGATGTACGCAGGTCGGAAAGGCCGGATCAAACGGCAGAGCTTTGCGGTCTTTGCCAGCCCTATGCGCTTTTGATGGAGGTCACAGGCTATACCCCGTGGAAGCTGGAGGAACGGCTCAGGATCAGGGACGAAGTGAAACAGGCAACGCCTGATTGCAAAATTGTCCTGATCGTCGATGAAAACACGGAGAAAGAACTCGCCCGGCGTGTGCTTCAGGCAAAAAAAGACGGTCTGATTGACAATTTCATCTACGGCTCTGTTTCCGCCGCCTATCTGTCGGCAGTGATCGACACGCTGTGAAACGGGCTGGATCAGGAGGATTCGTTCCGGTTATCGGTTACCTGCGGAGACCGGAGAAGTATTTTTCAGAACAAGGAGAATCAACACTATGAAAAAAGGTTTGTGCGCGGTTTTGATACTTGTTTTATGTCTGACAGGTACCATCCATGTTTACGCGGCAGGGCCCCAGGAACCGACGATTGAAAGCCAAATGCCGGATTGCTACGTCGTTTTGGGCGAACATATCCTCACCCTTTATACCGATGCCACCTCACCCGACGGCGGCACGCTGGAATACCAGTGGTACAGCACCACAGTCAACGACATCGCGACGATCCGTGCCATTGACGGGCAGACGGGCGGCAGCTTCACACCACCCCAGACCGTTGGGGTCATGTATTATTGCTATGCCGTCTGGAATGTCAAATCCGGCATCAGAAGCGCCCCGGTCTACAGCCGTCTGATCCGGGTGGAATACGCGGAAGCGGAACCTGTGGTGAATAGCATTGAGATCCTGAGCACGCCGGATAAGGTGGTTTATACCTCCGGCGAATGTCTGGATCTGACCGGGCTGAGGGTTCGTATCTGGATGTCGGACGGGTACATAGATTCCGTAAACGGCGATAAGCTGGAAATCACAAAAAATCCCCTGATTACCCTGGGAGAGCAGAAAATCAAAGTGACCTATCAGGGGGTTTCGGATTTCTTCATTGTGACGGTCAAGGCTGCCGAACATACCCATTCCTTCGGTGAATGGATGATCCTCACGGAGCCGACCTGTACAGAATCCGGCATCAAAGCGCGGGAATGCGACTGCGGTCATACGGAGCGTGCAGAAGTACCCGCGACAGGGCACCGGTGGGACGAGGGCACCGTCACGAAGGAGCCCACATCGGATTCTGAGGGCGAAAGAACCTACACCTGCACGGTGTGCAGAAAAACAGAGACGGAAGTCATCGAAGCGGTGGCGGCTCCCAGCGAACCGGTGGCGGCTCCCAGCGAACCGTCCGAGGCTTCGGATCCATCAAAACCCGGTAAAAACCTGGGGTTAGGCGGAAAAGGGGATCGAACCGGCAGTGGGGAGACAACGGAGCCCGGCGAAGACACGGAGCCCACCGAAAAACGGGGGTCAACGAACCGGCGGCAGTCCCCGGAAACGGAGCCGGAGCAGTCTCCCGGGTTCCCGTGGTGGATCATCGCGGCGATTGCGGCGGCAGCCGTGACCGGAGGGATCCTTGGGTCAGTCCTGACCCGGAAAAAGAAAAAGTAGGGGCCCTCCTTCGGAGGAAAGAAGAATGGCAGGCGCTCCCTCCGCCGTGTGGGGGAGCATCCGAAGCGTGGCACACGGTCAGAAGCTCCGGCGGAAAGCCGGAAAGGATCAAGGAGGAATTGAGTATGAAGGCAAAAACGAAGCTCCACCGGCTGCTGAGCGCACTGCTGTGCCTGGTCATGGTGCTTGGCATGCTGCCCACCACGGCATTTGCCAGCGGCGACTATGAGGACGGCGAGAACTGTCCCTACTGCGGCTCGTACAACTGGGGCGACTGGAAGTGCGATGGCTGCGGCGGCTGCTCCGCGGACAGCGGCCGCACAAGCTGCTATGAGGAGCACCACTGCCAGGACTGCGGCAAGTGCCTCTGGGAAGAGGACGAATACTGCGAGTCCTGCCTCACCTGCTGGGACTGCGCAATGCAGGATGGAACGCACTGCGTTGCCTGCTATGGGGAGGATTTCGACATCTGTTCCGAGTGCGGCCTGTGCGAGAACTGCATTGAAGATTATGAAGCCCACTGCATCGACTGCTATGACTGCGTTTTGGGCGGCATCTCTGTGTGCGACAAGGATCACCCCGGCGGCGCCCACGTCCACTGCATCGGCTGCGCCGAGGAGTGGGTCTGCGGCAACTGCGGCCAGTGCTTCATCTGCGACCAGGACGCGTTCTGCGAGGAATGCGGCAACTGCATTGAGTGTCAGATGGGCGGCGCCCACTGCCTGGGCTGCGCCAAGTGCGTGGCAACCGAGGGCGGCGAGGTGGACGGTGCCTCTGAGGCGCTGGGAGTCACCATCTGCTATGACTGCCTGCAGGAGATAGAAATGATCTGCGCCGAATGCGACAGGTTCACCAATGATGATGAATGGTGCGAATGGTGCGGTCAGGGGACCCACTGCGCGGAGTGCGCCCAGGAGTTCATCTGCCTTGGGTGTGACCAGTGCATCGTGGGTCTGGGTCTGGAATTCTGCGACGTGTGCGGCTGGTGCGAGGCGTGCTGCATGGAGGATACCCAGGGACACGGCTGCGTCCATGACTACTGCACCGAGAGCAGCGACTATGACGACCACCTGTGCTCCGATTGCGGCGAATGCCCGGGAGACGAGGATCCCTGCGAATACTGCGGCCGCTGCGAAACCTGCGCCGGGGACTACCACTGCGAGCACGGCCTGTGCCCCGAAGGCGCGGAGTACCTGGACGAAGACCACTACTGCGAGGGCTGTGACGAGTGCTACGATTTTGGCGAGATCTGTGAGTTCTGCCACCTGTGCTTCGACTGCGCCGAGACGGAGACCCACTGCGTCTGCGGCTACTGCGCCGAGGGCGACCCGGACTATGAGGACGAGAGCCATAAGTGCGCCAATTGTGACAACCTTTCCTGCGAGGGCTATGACATCTGCGAATACTGCGGCCTGTGCGAGGAATGCGCCGAGGGCGATACCCACTGCCAGTGCGGAGAAAACGTCTGCGTGGAAAGCACCGACTGGGAGGATCACTACTGCGTAAACTGCGAGCAGTGCCCCGAAGGCGAGCGCTGCGAGTTCTGCGGCATGTGCGAGACCTGCATTGAGAGCGAGGACTACCACTGCGTCCACGGCGTCTGCCTGGACGATCCCGCCGGCTGCGACCAGTGCGTCGCCTGCACCCACGTTTACAGTGCCGACCCCGCCGGCAACAACGCCCACGGGCACTGGAGCGTCTGCGTCAACTGCGGCAAGCACGGCGATATGGAAGATCACACGCCCCAGCTTGTGACCGTCACCGCGCCCGATGCCGCCACCAAGACCAACGGCGAGGGCAAGTACGTCTGCGAGGACTGCGGCTGGATCATCGAGACCGGCGTGGTCATCCCCTATGAGGTGCCCGCCCATACCCATGAGTACGGTGCCACCGGTCTGTGTACCATCTGCGGTAAGCGGTGCGAAACCATGTGGTTCGTCCGCCAGCCCAAGGACATCACCGTCACCGTGCCCGACGTGGGTCTGGAGGAGCAAATAGGCATGACCGCCACCTTCTCCGTGAAGCCCCGGGATGCCAAGGGTCACACGGAGGAAGACTTCGACTACTATTGGGAAGCGGGCTATGTGAAGGCAGACGGCACCTGCGATTTCCATGAGGTGGAGGGAAGCTCCCTGGTTCCCCAGGAGATCAAGGATAGCAACCCCAGCTACTTTGAGCAGTCCACCCTGATCATCAGCGTACCCACCGACATCTGCTACGGCAACATCCGGGTGCGCTGCTGGGTCGGCCTGTATAACTACGAAACCGACGAATACGATTACTTTATGTATTCCGACGAGGCAACCCTCATCGGCAAGCACAGCTACAAGTATCAGTTCCTGCCTGACGGCGGACACAAATATATCTCCATGACGCCCGGCGGCGGCGACGTGATCTATGTAACCTCCAAAGAGCATCAGAAGATCTGCGTGGGCGAGGGCTGTGAGGAGACCCTCGGTGCCGCCGCGCCCCACAACTACAACGGCTGGCTGTGGAAGTATGCCGCCACCACCGAGCACACCGGCCTGAAATACCGGGTCTGCAAGGACTGCGGCTACAGGGATTTCGTGGTCACCCCCAAGCTGGATGCCAGCCATGTCCATAGCTTCGTGTACAAGTACAACGACAAGGTTCACTGGCAGGAATGCGCCTGCGGCGCCAAGCTGGTGCTGGACGCGGAGGGCAACCCCGTGGCACTCCCGGAGGGCATGGAGCCGGAAGCCGCCGCCTATCAGAGCGCCCACATCTACGGCGACTGGGTGCGGACTCTGGAACCCACCGAGGACACTTTGGGCACGGATAAGGCCACCTGTAAGGTCTGCGGCTACGCCATCGAGCGTTCCGTTGACAAGCTGCCCCACACCCATGTGTTCTACACCCTGGAGGAGTACCTCACGCTGATGAGCAGCGAGGATTCCCGCTGGGTCGGCGTGACCCGTGACGAGGACGACAACCTCCTGGCCGGCACCCTTATGTACAAGGATCAGTATGTGCTCACCGGCGATCAGAAGTGCCACTACTTCTACTGCAAGGATGAAAACTGCGAGCAGATCAGCCGCCTGTATCCCCACAGAATGTCCGGCTGGACCATGATCGCGCCTCCCACCGCCACCGAGGACGGCGCCGCCTGCGGCGAGTGCCTGGACTGCGGCTTCTATGTCACCATTTCCATCCCCCACGGCAGCTATCCCATCAGCGTCATCCGCGGCATGAGCTACGGCGCGGACGGCAAGGTGCTGGCCGGCGGCACCGTGGGTCAGACCATCACCATCAAGGCCAACCAGGAGGAGAACAAGAAGTTCGACCACTGGAAGGTCATCAGCGGCGGCGTGACCCTGGCCGATCCCAATGCCAGGGAGACCACCTTCCAGGTGGTGACCATCACCCCCCACGAGCCTGCCCTGTACAGCGATTACTACATCGAAGTGGAGGCCGTGTTTACGACCTGTACCCACACCGGCTCCACCCACACCGACGGCGCGATTGACGCTACCTGCGGCGCCAACGGCAAGACGGCGGACACCATCTGCGACGAGTGCGGCGCGGTGGTCACCCCGGGCACTCTCATCTACGCCACCGGCGAGCATGACTTCCAGATCGACCCTGCCACCGTCAAGGAGGGAAGCTGCACCCGCAGCGGCTACTCCGGCGACTATGTGTGCGTGGTCTGCGGCAAGGACGGCGAGCGCGGTGAATACACCGGCAAGGTTCATGTGAACACCGAAGTGGTCGGCACCAGGGATGCCACCTGCACCGCCGCCGGTCACACCGGCAAGACCGTCTGCTCCGACTGCGGCGCCGTCGTGAGCCGGGGTGAGAGCATCCCCAAAAAGGAGCACACCTTCGGCGAGTGGGTCGTGACCGTTCAGCCCGGCTTCGACCGGGAGGGAAAGCAGTCCCGCACCTGCACCGTCTGCGGCAAAACGGAGAGCCAGACCCTGCCCGCCACCGGCAAGTACACCGTGAAGTTTGATTCCAACGGCGGCTCCGAAGTGGCGGCCCAGAGCGTGGCGCCCAATGCCACCGCCGTCCGTCCCGCGGATCCCAGCAAGAGCGGAAGCGTGTTCCTGGGCTGGTACAGCAACAAGGCGCTGACGAAGGAATATGACTTCAGCACGCCGGTAACGGAAAACCTGACCCTGTACGCCGGATGGGAAATTGCCAGCGCCGTTCCGGAGGAGTACACCGTCACCGTTCTGGATGACGGCAACGGCACCGCCTCCGCCAGCCCCGCCAAGGCCAAGGCCGGCGATACCGTCACCCTTACCGCCGTCCCCAACAGCGGCTACCGGTTCAAGGAGTGGCAGGTCGTCAGCGGCGACATCACCATCAGCGGCAATGTGTTCACCATGCCCGCCGGGAACGTCTCCGTCAAGGCCATTTTTGAAGAGGCAAGCGCCTGGAAGAATCCCTTTATTGATGTCCCTGCCGGCGAATACTACTATGATGCGGTGCTGTGGGCTGCCGAAAAGGGCATTGCCCTGGGCACAGACGCTACCCACTTCTCCCCCGACGGATCCTGCACCCGTGCCCAGGCCGTCACCTTCCTGTGGCGCGCCTCCGGTTCTCCCGCTCCCAAGAGCAGCGAGATGCCCTTTACGGATGTGGTCAAGGGCAGCTACTATGAGCAGGCCGTACTGTGGGCCGTGGAAAACGGGATCACAAACGGCACCAGCGCTACCACCTTCAGCCCGGATGCAATTTGCACCCGTGCCCAGGCGATCACCTTCCTGTGGCGCTCTCAGGGTATGCCTGAGGCCGGCGCGACCAACCCCTTCACCGATGTAGCCTCCGGGGAGTACTACTACAACGCGGTGCTGTGGGCCGTGGAGAACGGCATTACCAACGGTACTTCCGCCACCACCTTCAGCCCCGACGCGGACTGCACCCGGGCGCAGAACGTGACCTTCCTGTACCGCTGCCTGAGTAAATAACACTTGAATGACCCCAAAGACATGGGCAGACCCTCGGGCCTGCCCATGCTTTTGTGCAATGCGTGGGCTCCCTGACCGTTTTTGGACCGGAAAAGAATATTTGTACATTCACCGTGTGAGGCAAATAACGCTTGTTAATCTTCTTCCCCTGTGCTACAATATCCATGACGATTGAGGCCTTTCGTTGGTCTTGAGGTGTGGTAGCTTTGTTCGAATGAACGCAATTGCTTGTTTTACCCCTTTGGTCTCACATCAATTGTATACCTGCACGATTCATCCCACATATCTTGATTTTTTACGAAAAGTCTTATACCGTAAAACAGCATGATATATTTCCGCACCGAATTGCCCGGGTCGAGTGAGCCGCCCGGAGCAGATGTATCAAACGAGGAGGTATACTATGAAAAAACGACTACTCAGCATCCTTACAGCCCTGGCGCTGTGCCTGAGCCTGCTGCCGGTGACGGCGCTGGCGGCAAGCGATCCGGGCAAGCTTGTCTTTGACATTTCCGAAGGCAGCGTTATCATCGAAGAAGGCACGGAAGCGGGAACCGTCAGGGTCACCTACGGCAACGGACAGGTGAAGGACGGTATTTCGCCCAGCGAAACCATCATCGTCACCGGCTCGTTCACGGAGACAGAGGGCGACGAAGCATTACATCAGCTTACCGTCAGAGCATCAGCAAACATCATTGCCCGGGATTTGACCATCGACAACGCCGGCTTCAATGGTTGCTATGCCATGTCGGTGATCGGGGAAGCCGCTAACGTCACGCTGTCCCTCGAGGGCGAAAACACCTTCACGGCG
>JBJDYP010000090.1:0-6064 GCA_051867435.1 Faecousia sp. | reverse complement strand
TGCCCAGGGTCACGGCGCCGTTGAGCATCAGCTTCATGTTGCCGGTGCCGGAGGCCTCCGTGCCGGCGGGAGAGATCTGCTCGGAAATATCCGCGGCGGGGATGATATGCTCGGCGTAGGAGCAGTTGTAGTTCTGCACGAACACCACCTTCAGCTTGTCGTTGACGGCGGGATCGTTGTTGATCATCTTGGAGATCCGGTTGATATAGCGGATGATGGCCTTGGCCCGGGCGTAGCCGGGTGCGGATTTGGCGCCGAAGATGAAGGCGGTGGGCTGGAAGTCCGGCAGCTCGCCGTCCTTCAGGCGGAAGTAGATGTCCACGATGGACAGGGCGTTCATCAACTGGCGCTTATACTCGTGCAGACGCTTGACCTGCACGTCGAAAATGAAGTCGGGGTTCAACTGCACGCCCTCGCGCTCGGCGATAATGGCGGCAAGCTGCTCCTTCTTGGCGCGCTTCACGGTATTGAACTGGCGAACCATGTCGTCGTCGATCATGGGCTTCAGCTTGCCGATGCGGTCCAGATCCTTCAGGAAGTCGCCGCCGATGCGGTACTTGATGAGCTGGCTCAGCTCCGGGTTGCACAGGCCGATCCACCGTCTGGGGGTCACGCCGTTGGTCTTGTTCTGGAAGCGCTGGGGGAAAACCTTGTACCAGTCCCGGAACAGGTCGTCCTTCAGGATCTGGGAGTGGATCTCCGCCACGCCGTTGACGTAGCTTGCCACATACACGGACAGGTTGGCCATGTGGGCGGTGTTGTCCTTGATGATGAACAGGCCGGGATGCTCCGCTTTCAGCTTCTGGTCGATGCGGACGATGATATCCACGATTTCGGGCACCACACTGCGCAGCAGATCCAGATTCCACTTTTCCAGAGCCTCACCCATGACGGTGTGGTTGGTGTAGGAGAAGGTGCGCTGGGCAATAGAGAAGGCCTGGTCGAAGTTCATGCCCTCTGCCATCAGCAGACGGATCAGCTCGGGGATAGACATGGCGGGATGGGTGTCGTTGAGCTGCACGGCGTAGTGATCCGCGAAGTTGCTCAGATCCTTGCCGTGGGCGATCTTGTAGGTGCGGAGCATATCCTGCAGCGACGCGGAGGACAGCACATACTGCTGCTTGATGCGCAGGCGCTTGCCCTCCCAGGTGGAGTCGTTGGGGTACAGGACACGGGTGATATCCTCTGCCTTGTTCTTCTGCGCCAGCGCCCGCATATAGTCCTGGTCGTTGAACGCCACGAAGTCCAGCTCCTCCTCGGCCTCACACTGCCACAGGCGCAGGGTGTTGATGCCGGAGGTGCCGTAGCCGATGACGGGCACGTCGTAGGGAACCGCCAGCACGGCGTGGTCGGCGAATTGGATCTTCACGGTGTGGTTGTAGCGGCGGTAAGACCAGGGATCCCCGAATTTGGTCCAGTCGTCGGCGGATTCCACCTGGCTGCCGTTCTGGTCAAAGCTCTGCTTGAACAGACCGAAGCGGTAACGCAGGCCGTAGCCGGACAGGGGCAGGTCGCAGCTTGCCGCGGAGTCCAGGAAGCAGGCGGCAAGACGGCCCAGACCGCCGTTGCCCAGAGCCGCGTCCTCGATCTCCTCCAGGCAGGCCAGATCCACGCCCCGCTCCGCGAAGAGCTGCTTCAGATCATCCAGAATGCCCAGGTTGAACAGGTTGCTGTACACCAGTCTGCCGATCAGGTATTCGGCGGAGATGTAGTACGCCTTCCGCTGGTGCATACGGGCGCGCTTGCTGCGGTTCCAGTCCTCGCTGACCGCCATCATCACGGAGTGGGCCAGCGCCTCGTGAAGCTCTGCGGGGGACGCTTCCTGCAGGGAAACGTCGTACTGGTACTTCAGTTGTGCTTCGGTCATTTTTACGATGCCAAGGCAGGTGTTGTTCATTGTATTTTTCTCCTCTTTTATTCGGGTGCTCACGCCTTCGGGGTGGGAAGACGGTCATACATTTTGGTCATGGCACGGATTTTCCGGGTCAGCTCCGGGGTGATGAAGCCGTCGGAGACACGCCAGGTCCAGTTATCGCCGGTGAGCGTGCCGGGGAAATTCATCCGGGCTTCCGCGCCCAGGGCCAGATAGTCCTGAAGCTGCACGATGCACAGATCGGAGACGGAGGACATGGCGGTGCGGATGGTGCCCCAGACCAGACCTTCCTGCTCGGTCAGAGCCATATACTCTTTGGCAAAGGCAACGGCCTCGGCAGGCGCGGTGTCGAACCACTGCTGCATGGTCATGTTGTCGTGGGTGCCGGTGTAGCAGACGGTGTTGCGGGTGTAGGTGTGGGGCTGATAGTCGGAGGGCTCTCTGGCATCGAAAGCGAACTCCAGCACCTTCATGCCGGGCAGGCCGGAATCGTCCCGCAGCGAGAGCACCTCGGGGGTCAGGAAGCCCAGATCCTCCGCGATGAAACGCAGATGGGGCAGCGCGTCCAGAATGGTGCGGATGAAGGTCATGCCGGGGCCTTTGACCCACACGCCGTTTCTGGCGGTGGTGTCGCCGTAGGGCACAGCCCAGTAAGCCTCGAAGCCACGGAAGTGATCCAGGCGAATCATATCATACCGCTCTCCGGCGGCACCCAGCCGGCGGATCCACCAGGTATAGCCGTCCTGGGCCATCCGGTCCCAGTTGTACAGGGGGTTGCCCCAGAGCTGGCCGTCGGCGCTGAAATAGTCCGGGGGCACGCCTGCCACCTTTTCGGGGTTCAGCTCCCGGTCAAGCTGGAACAGCTCGGGGCTGGACCAGACTTCCACGGAGTCCAGGGGCACATAGATGGGCACATCGCCGATGATGCGGATGCCTCTTTGGGTGGCGTGGGCACGAAGCGCCTTCCACTGGCGGTCGAACAGGAACTGCACGAAGCTGTGGAACCGGATCTCGGAGGAAAGCCGTCTGCGGGCATCCCACATGGCGTCGGGCTCACGGAATTTCAGGTCGTGTTCCCATTCCAGCCAGGGTCTGCCGCCGGTCTCACCCTTCAGCGCCATAAACAGGGCATAGTCGGGCAGCCAGTTGCCGTTTTCCGCCAAAAACGCGTCAAATTCGCCGCTGCCGGGGAAGCGCTCAAAGGCCTTCCGCAGAACCGACAGCTTGTAATAGTATTGGGTGCCGAAATCCACCCGGTTTTCCGTCTGGAACCAGGTGATCCCCTCCAGATCCTGATGGGTCAGCAGACCCTCGTCCACCAGGGTGTCCAGGTCGATGAGGTAGGGGTTGCCGGCGAAGGTGGAGCAGGACTGATAGGGAGAGTCGCCGTAGCCCGTAGGGGTCAGGGGCAGGATCTGCCACCAGCTCTGACCGGCATCCGCGAGAAAGTCCACAAATTCATGTGCCTTTTTACCCATGGTGCCCACGCCGTAATTGCCGGGGAGAGAGGTAATATGCATCAAAATGCCGCATTCGCGCATAATCGTAATCTCCTTTTCTCATGACCGCCGGATATTTCCAAAGGATCCCGGCGGTGCGTTCGGTTGACAAAGAAAAGCACCTGGAAACGGGCAAATCAAAGCCTGTTCCCAGATTACCCAGTATATAGGATAATACGTTTTCCCGGTTTTGTCAAGTATCCCCAGGCGAAGTGCCGGGTTTTCCTTGTTTTCACCGAAAAAAACATCCCAAAGGGCAGTGTCTTTGACGCGGCTGCCGGGGAAACGCCGGGATGCGGGGCCATCCGCTGCCGCAGGCGGTTGATTTTCCGGGGACGGCGTGATATGATGGACGGGAAAAGGAGGGATTCCCATGGCACAGGTCAATGTATTGCTGTTTAATATGGAGGGCGACAGGCTCCGGAAGCTGCGC
This sequence comes from Faecousia sp., assembly GCA_051867435.1. Classification (GTDB taxonomy): domain Bacteria; phylum Bacillota; class Clostridia; order Oscillospirales; family Oscillospiraceae; genus Faecousia. The sequence continues at coordinate 2,259 of JBJDYP010000090.1, read as the reverse complement.
GCCGCCCTGATGGTGGCAAAGCTCCGGGGAGAATGTGTGGAAAAGACCCGGTTTTCCGAGAGCATGGGCGCTCTGGCGGGGGTTTCGGAGGAAGCCGCCCGGATCCCGTCGGATGTGGCGGAGCTGGAGGGCTTCGACCCGGAATCCGGGGATTTCACGGAGGAAATGATGGTGTTCTGCAATGTGAGCCGGGCCCAGTTGGACAGCGCGCTGCTTGCCATGAACCGCATGGGTGTGAGAGTCGGGCTGAAAGCGATCCTGACACCGGACAACGCGGCCTGGAGCGCCCGCGCCCTGCATTACGCCCTGACAAAAGAGCGGGATGCCCTGAACCGGAGAGGGTAAGCCCGGAAAAACCCCTGCTTACCAAGCGTGCCCCTGATTGTGGTGGTGGTTCCACGATCAGGGGCATTTTCGCTTTACAGAATGTTCCACCACAGGGCTTGCTGGGCTTCCCCCATGGAAGCCACCCGGGCGGCAAGCTCCGCGCAGCAGGCGGTAAATTCGCCCGCGTCCCGGGCGGTCAGGTAGGTTTCCAGCGCCGCGAACCGGGTGGAGATCTCGTCCATGGGCTCGTGATCCTCCATGGACGCGTTCAGCTTCCGGTGTTCCTCCCAGCGATCCCATGCCTGAGCGGCAAAGGCTTCAGCAGACTGCCAGTTTTCCGATTCCGCGGCGGATTTTGCCTGCTCCAGGGCGGAAACCACAGGGGTGCAGGCGTGGTTTGCCCACAGGGAAGCGCCGATCCCCAGAGCCAGCAGCACCGCCAAAAATCCGATTCCGATCCAAAGCCGCTTCATTTCTTCTTCTCCTCCATGGGGATGAACAGCACCTTATCCATGCTGTCCACCGCCAGATACCAGGTGCCGGCGATGGTGGCTTCCCGGGCTTTCAGCTCTCTGCGGAGCCAGTCCTCGGTTTTGCCTGCCACGGACAGGTTTTCCGTCAGCACCGTGCCGTCGCAGATGATGGTCACAGGCAGCGACTGCTTCCCGGCATGGATTCCCGCGTCCTTGGCGCTGGCGGGCAGGTGCTTGGGGTAGGGAAAGACGGAGATCTGCCCGTTGGTCTCCAGAATGGCGTACTGCACCGTGGTCATGTCCAGCACATTCTTCTCCCGCAGATGCCCGGTGAGCTCGTCCTGAGTCACCCGGGTTTTTCGGAGATTTTCCTGCAAAACCCTGCCGTTTTCGATGAGAATGACGGGCTTCCCGCAGAGGATCCGGCGGAAGCGGATGCTGCCCATGGCGGCGGCGGACAGCACCAGCTCCACCCCCAGCACCGTCAGGATGGGCACCAGCCCGGACAGCAGCGGGATCCCGCTGTCCTGCATGGGGATGGAGGCCAGGTTTGCCACCAGCATGGTGACCACGAATTCCGCCGGCTCCATCTCGCCGATCTGCCGCTTGCCCATAATGCGGATCACCGTCACCAGCACCAGATAGAGCAGCACGGTACGAATATAGGATAATAACAAAATCCAACCACCTCCCCCACAGTTTGCCCCAAACCCGGAAAAATATGAGAGAGGAATCCTTCGCTGTATGTCCGGCGGGCATCACCCAGCTCCCAAATTCCCACGTCATTGCGAGATAAGTGTCGCAACTACTCCGTGGCAATCCGTTCTCCTTTTGCTTCCGTTCTGACCCGTGCGGAAGAAAGAATAAGATGTACTATGTGGTGTATATTTCACTTTCTTGTCTCGGCAAGAAAGTGACAAAGAAGCCGACTTAAGGGGCGCTTCGAGCAAATGCGCCCCCTTAAGAATCCCCCGCCGCTTTTTCGACGGTGCGAAGCGAACCTGATAGGTTTTGACGCACAGATTCGGCGGCACACGACCACCAAATATCCACGTCATTGCGAGCCAGTGATCACACTGGCGTGGCAATCCGTTCTCCTTTTGCTTACGTTCTGATTTGTGCGGAAGGAAGAATAAAATGTACTTTGCAGTGTATATTTCACTTTCTTGTCTCGGCAAGAAAGTGACAAAGAAGCCGACTTAAGGGGCGCTTCGAGCAAATGCGCCCCCTTAAGAATCCCCCGCCGCTTCTCCAGCGGTGCGAAGCAAACCTGATAGGTTTTGACGCAGAAATTCGGCGGCTTCCAACCACCAAATATCCACGTCATTGCGAGCCAGTCATCAGACTGGCGTGGCAATCCGTTTTCCCTTGTGCGTTCGTTCTGACTGGTGCGGAAGAAAGAATAAGATGTACTTTGTAGTGTATTATTTCACTTTCTTGTCTCGGCAAGAAAGTGACA
>JBJDYP010000089.1:0-26118 GCA_051867435.1 Faecousia sp. | reverse complement strand
TGTTTTTTATCTGCGTTTCCATGGGAACGCTCTATTGGGTGCTGCACCTTTTCATTTTCGGCAATGTACCACAGGTTTTCTATGTTTCGGAGTTTTCATGGCTGGCGGCGTATCTGTTCCTGCTGTCGTTCCAACTGGTACGGACAGACCGGGCAAGGCCGCTTTTTTCCCTGCCGTCCCTGTTCTGCGCTCTGCTTACGGCGGCGGTTGTTCTGGCGTTTCAGATGTTCGGTCCGTCCTATGTTGTTTCTGCGGCGTTTGCCGGAGTGATGTCCGCGATCGTATATCTCGCGGTATGGCGGCTCCGGTGCGAAGGCGGAGGGCTGATCGACTGCTGGCTGCTGCTCTGCGTGGGACTGCAGCTTCTTCTGTTTGTGGTGTCCGTTTTTATGGGGGACTATACCCGCTTTAATCTCTACTTCGCCGTAGACATTACGCTGACGATTTCCTTTGCGGCGCTGCTGCCGCTGGCGCTTCGGGAGGTGGCGGGGAAATGATCTATATTGAGAATATTTTCGTTTGCCTCGGGATCCCGCTGGCGCTCTGCATGCTGTTTGTCGGGGGGCGCACCCGGACATTCATGCTGTTTATGATGGCCGGAATGAGCGTTTGCCTGCTGTCCGCCTATGTCAACAGCTTTTTCATGGGATATTATGCTGTCAGCGCCACCGTTGCCGTCGTGGAGATCACGCCGGTGTGCGAGGAAGTGATGAAGCTGCTGCCGCTGCTTTTCTACGTTCTGATTTTTGAGCCAAAGGTCCGGGATTTGCCCGAAGCCGCCATTGCCCTTGCCGCAGGCTTTGCCACCTTTGAAAATGTGTGCTATCTGACGGAGAACGGCGCGGAAAATCTGATGTTCCTGCTGATTCGCGGGCTTTCCGCCGGGGCGCTGCATATCCTCTGCGGCATTTTGATCGGGTACGGTCTGTCTCATGTGTTCCGCCGCCGTTGGCTGGCGTTTACCGGAACGGTGGGTCTGCTGGGCACCTGTATTGTGTTCCATGCCACCTATAACCTGCTGATTTCCGGGGACGGGGCATGGCGGATTGCGGGCTATCTGTTCCCCTCTGTCCTGATTGCGCTCTTATTTGCGGGAAAGCTCCTGCTTCCCAAACTCAAAACCATGTTTGCATAACCGCTTCGGGTGACGAGCCGCCTCAGAAATGGGGTGGCTCAAATTTTTTTTGTAGAAATTTTCGATTTGGGTGGAAGGATTTTCAATTTCATGTCTTTTGATAAGCAGAGAGGTTTTCCCCTAAAAACAATCGGGAGGGAGGTTTATGGATGACCGGTAAGACGGAAACCCGGATGCGGGAGATACGAAGCAGGACACGGCAGTACCAAAAGCGGCAGGAAGCCCGGCTGCTCTCCTGCCTGAGCGTGGGCAGCCTGTTTCTTCTCGCCGGTATCGGCGTTCTTTTCAGAAGCACACAGACACCGGGCATACCGGCGGTAGCGGACGGCTACGGCGGGGTGCTGCTGCGCAGCGGCGCGGGGGCGTATGTGGTCATTGGCATTGCCGCCTTTGTCATGGGCGTGACTGTGACCGTACTTTGTATCCGGCTGAATAACAAATCAACAATCCGTACCGACCGTACGGTAGAAAGTGAGGAAAGAATATGAAAAAACATAGTATCGGCACACTGATACTGCTGGTTTTCTGCATGGCTTTGTTGTCAATGACGGTACTGGCGGCAGAAAATGTGTCCTATCTGGACGAAACCGGCGCGCCGCAGACCTGCGCCAGTGCCACAGAAGTGACCAGCAGCGACACCGAATGGGGCGCCAGCGGAGAAACCACCTGGTATGTGGCGCAGGGCACTGAGCCCATCACCATCTCCAACGGTGTTACCTTCTCCGGCGACGTACATCTGATCCTGGCGGACGGCTGTAACCTCACCGTCAACGGCGGCATCAGCGGCGAAGCCAGTGCCAACCTGACCATCTATGCCCAGTCCACAGGTGACAATATGGGCAAACTGACCGCGATCGGCAGTGATGTGGAAAGCGGCAGCAGCTACGGCATCTATGCCCACCTCGGCAGCGGCGCTAACGGCGGCAACATCACCATCAATGGCGGTACCGTTGAGGCCAAGGGCGGCACGGCATCGCGTGATAGCTGCGGCATTTTTGCCAATGGCAATTACAATTACGATGGCTCCGGGGAGCCATACGTTGGCGGCAATATCACCATCTCCGGCAACGCCAGGGTCACCGCCACCGGCGGCAAGACGACGTTCAATAGCTGCGGCATCTATTCCGTAGGCTATTTTTACGATTGGGAGAACTGGCTGTCTGCTGGCGGCAATATCACCATCTCCGGCAACGCCGATGTCACCGTCAATGGCGGCGCCTCCATCCGGAGCTGCGGTATCTATACCGGGCTCGGCACCCTGACCGTCAACGGGGGCACTGTCGAAGCCAACGGCGGTGAGGCTGTACAGACGGAAGGCCCGACAAACTACCCGCACAGTTACGGCATTTACGCCAATAAGATCTCTGTAAACGGCGGCAGCGTTACCGCCACCGGCGGAGACACAGACAGCTACTACGGCTCTCAAAGCTACGGCATCTGTGCCAATTATGACGACATCAAGATCAGCGGCGGTACTGTCAATGCCTACGGCGGCGCTTCACAAGTTTTTAGCTATGGCATATGTGCCGAATTCGACTCGATCACCATCTCCGGCGGTACCGTCAATGCCTACGGCGGCAAATCCCAATCGAGCTGGGGCATCGCAGCCAGTTTCACCGTCGAAATCAGCGGCGGCAGCGTTACCGCCACCGGCGACACGGCGGAGGAGGAAAGCTGCGGCATCTTTGCCTATGATGCCATTTCTATCTCCGATACCGCCGATGTTACCGCCACCGGCGGCAAGGCAGCCAATAGAAGCTATGGCATCTGTGCCGTTAGTTATTACGATAGCTACCAGGAGCAATCTGTTGGCGGCATCATCTTGATCTCCGGTACCGCCAAAGTCAAAGCCAACGGCGGAGAGATGACAGGGGAAGACAGTAAAAGTTATGGCATCTTTGCTCAGGGAACCATCACCATCTCCGATACCCCCGATATTACCGCCATCGGCGGAAATTCCACAGCGGATTCTAGCGAAAGCTATGGCATCTGTGCCGCTGCTTATGACAATTATGGCCAGCAGCAATCTGTTAGCGGCACCATCACCATCTCCGGCGGCACAGTCATTGCCCGGAGCGGCAAATCCCATTTGAGCTGGGGCATCGGAGCCAGCGACGCCATCGTGATCAGCGGCGGCAGCGTCAACGCCACCGGCGGAGAGGCGACAGAGGGATCCGGTGTGAGCTACGGCATCGCTGCCACCAGCGTCACCATCTCCAATACCGCCAAGGTCGACGCCGAGGGCAGCACAGCAGGAGAGCAAAGCTGCGGTCTTTATGCCTATTCCGCCATTGAGATCAGCGGCGGCAGCGTTACTGCCAAAGGCGGCAATGCCGGAAGGAACAGCTATGGCATCTATTCCTACAAGGATGATATCGCCATTGCCGGCGGTACGGTCATCGCCCAGGGTGGCACGGCGACAGGGGAATCCGGTGCGAGCTGCGGCATCTATGCCAGAGACGACATCTCTATCTCCGATACCGCCGATATCACCGCCACCGGCGGAGATACGACAGGGGAATCCGGTGAGAGCTGCGGCATCGTTGCCTCCGGAATCACCTTCTCCGGCGGTCATGTGACTGCCCGGACGCTGGCCGAATCGGCTGCTGTCAAGGCAGCGCTGAGCGTGGAGCCGACCCTGCCCGATGCCTATTGGTGGCGCACCGATGCAAAGAGCTGCTACACCGAGGGCAATTTCGTCTGGAAGGACGATCCCTACGATACCTATGTGGAGATCACGGACACAGAGCCCACCTACACCATCACCTTTGACACCGATGGCGGCAGTGAAATTGCTCCCATCACACTGCCCTATGGCGCGGTTGTGACCGCTCCTGCTGATCCCACCAAGACCGGCCACACCTTTGCAGGCTGGGAGCCGGAGCTTCCGAAGACCATGCCTGCGGAGAATCTGACCATCAAGGCCCTGTGGACGGTCAATCCGTATACCGTCACCGTGGAAAACGCCAGCAATGGCAGTGTCACCGCTGACCGCAATACCGCAGTTATGGGCGATACCGTTACCCTGACCGTCAAACCCGACAAGGCGTACACGCTGGAGACCCTGTCGGTCACCGACGGGAAAGGCAACGATATTTCCGTGACGAATCTGGGCGACGGCAAGTACACCTTCACCATGCCCGCTTCCAACGTCACGGTCAATGCCACCTTCATGGAAGATAACACCATGCTGAACTTCTTTGTGGATGTTCCCGTGGACGCTTACTACTATGACGCGGTTCTGTGGGCCGCGGAGAAGGGGATCACCAACGGCACCTCCGATACCACCTTCAGCCCCGATGCGCCCTGCACCCGTGCCCAGGTCGTCACGTTCCTGTGGCGTGCTGCCGGATGCCCGACCCCCAACAGCAGTGAAATGCCCTTTACGGATGTGGTCGCGGGCAGCTACTACGAGGCGGCAGTGCTGTGGGCTGTGGAAAAGGGTATTACCAACGGCACCAGTGCCACCACATTTAGTCCTGACGATACCTGCAGCCGCGCGCAATTCGCGACCTTCCTGTGGCGCTTCCAGGGGAAGCCTTCGGCCGGTACGTCTAACCCCTTCACCGATGTGGCAGAGGGCACTTACTACACAGATGCAGTGCTTTGGGCCGCGGAGAACGGCATTACCGAAGGTACTTCCGCTACTACCTTCAGCCCCGACGCGCCCTGCACCCGCGCGCAGGCCGTCACGTTCCTGTGGCGCTGCCTGGGCAAGTAAACATCGAATGACCCAAAAAGACGTGGGCGGGCCTTCGGGCCTGCCCACGCCATCCAATTTTTTCAGGAAATTTTCATTTTGGGTGGAAGGATTTTCAATTTCAAGTCTTTTAACGAATAGAGAGGTTTTTCCCTAAAAACAATCGGGAGGGAGGTTTGTGGATGACCGATAAGACGGAAACCCGGATGCGGGAGATACGAAGCAGGACACGGCAGTACCAAAAGCGGCAGGAAGCCCGGCTGCTCTCCTGCCTGAGCGTGGGCAGCCTGTTTCTTCTCGCCGGTATCGGCGTTCTTTTCAGAAGCACACAGACACCGGGCATACCGGCGGTAGCGGACGGCTACGGCGGGGTGCTGCTGCGCAGCGGCGCGGGGGCATATGTGGTCATTGGCATTGCCGCCTTTGTCATGGGCGTGACTGTGACCATGCTCTGTATCCGGCTGAATAACAAATCCACAATCCGTACAGGAAGTACGGAAGAGAACCCGGACTAATAATCCGGCGCGACAATGCGCGGAAAATTCTTTTCCCCAGAAAGGAGCAACCATATGAAAAAGACAGCAAAAAGACTGCTGAGCATGGCACTCGTCCTTGTGATGGTGCTGTCTCTGGTGCCTGCGTCGGCCTTGCAGGCGCTGGCGGCAGAGGACGAGGGCTCCGGAACCAAGGATGCCTTAGGCATCACCATGTCAGAATGGACAGCCGCGGAAAAGGCTGAGGCGGAGGCCAACCTGCCCTTCGGCACCGGCTACGGCACCTGGACGACCCTGCTGGAAAAGAACGAACTGTTCTTCTCCATGGGCTACGACAAAAAAACCCGCCTGACCGGTCTGTTCGACTGGAACGAGAAGTCCACCGCAACCGGCACCCTGGGCGATATCCCGGACTCTGCCATTGGCGGCAATATCATCGGCTTTTCGCAGGGCAAACTCACCTCCCTTACCGAGAACTACAAGACCGTGGCAACGGCATCCATGGATCTCTACGGTACCGGCAGGAAGGAGTATGTGGCCAATCTGGCGCTGAACGCCGGCGGAAACACGCTGTACCTTTATGTGACCGACAGCAACAACAAAATGGTCGGTTACACCAGAAAAATTTTTGAAAACGTGGCCCAGCTCGGCGGCATGGAGGTCCACCAGCTCAACGGCGCGTTCTCCATCGTGGCAGGCGACTTTAACGGCGACGGCAAGGACACCATTGTGGTCTATGTCCCGCAGACCGACGCCAAAAAGGAAACCAAGAATGGAACCAGCCCCCACATCGCGGAGTATTCCTTCACGAAGGACCGTTTCGGCATCTGGAACTTCAGCGAAAAACCGATTTCCGTCATCTCCTCCAACGTGCTCACGCTGCTGGGAAACAACCAGATCAACAAGATCGATACCATGAAAAACCAGCCCATGGTGGATCTGGTGGCGGAGGACGTGGACAGGGACGGCTTTGACGAGCTGATCGTCACCGCCGGCATGAACGACGTGACCAACAGCGACCATTTTCTGGAATCCCGTATCTTCATTTACGACAGGCTGAGCAGTAAGGCCGCGAATTCCTACACCACCGGGGACGGCAACTGGAACTGCAGCTACGACAAGAAGATGGCGATCACCTCGGAGAGCAACAAGCGAGTCGTCTGGGCCTCCTCCACGGTGGGCAATATCATGGTGTCCACCAGCACCGGCGTGGACTACCCCGAGATCGTCAGCGCCGGCTTTATCGACGACGAGCAGCGCAATACGCAGCACATCAACGTGGGCGACAGCAACAAGATCGGCGTGACCGCCGTGCGGGTGAAGCGCATCCAGGATAAGACCAACAACAAGTTCACCAATTCCGCAAACGGCAAGTCCCTGACTACGGTGAATGTCATCTGCGAATATGAAGAAGTGCTCAATCAGAAGCTCTCGCCCAACGCCTGGACAAAGGACGGCTTCTACGAGAAGGAGGATGTGAACGGCCTTTTACAGGTGCAGGCCTATGCCGACAGAGGCTTAGGCTCGGCGGAGGCGGTGTTCATCTCCGGCTCCGTGTACCATATCAACAATGACAACAAGCTGGAAGAGAAATACAAGCACTCAGACTTCGGCAACAAGGATCAGGCCGCAAAGGGGGACACGCTCACCAACTTGACGGTCACCGCTGTCGCCGCCGGCAACTTCAACGGCAACGACGACGGGCGGGAGCAGTTGATCTTTGTCACCACCCTCAAGCAGAGCGGCGCGAACAACGCCTATTCCCGGGTGTACTGCTACTATAACGAGGCTACCTGCGCCGATAACGGCACCTGGAGCGATCATTTTGAGGGCAAGCGCTCCAGCTACCTCACCGAGCACAAGGGCGCGTTCTATGTCACCCTTGCCGCGCTGGACACGGATAAAGACAGCATCATCGCCAAGCTGGAAAGCGTCGAACGGGATTTTACTGCCCCTGACGTACTGGCCATTTTGGAGTCCTCTCCCTACTTTTCCGAGATCGAGGACGCCGTAGGCAACAGCGAGACCACCTACGGCACCAGCTCATCCAGCGGCTCCGGCTCCTCCAACAGCTTCGGCTTCACGCTGGGCTCTTCCGTGGGCTACGAGTTCGAAAGCAGCCTCACCCAGAGCGGCGGAGGCTTTGAGGTGGCCATCGAAAGGGCCTATAACTGGAGCACCGCCAAATCCACCACCGTGGAATGGTTTACGGAGTTCAGAAATGACGAAGGCGAAAACCTGGTGGTGGTTTACCGCTGCCCGGTGGTTACCTATACTTATAAGGATCAAAACAACAAGACCCTGGTGGTGGAAAAGGTCGGCCAGCCCTCTACATCCATGGTCACCGTGGACGAATACAACGCGGCGGCGGACCAGTACAACCTTGAACCCATCGACGACAGCAACGCCAAGCTGTGTACCCCGGGCGACCCTTCTTCTTACCGCAGCAATACAAACAACCTGACAAACGCGGTGCAGTTCGCCGGTACGGGAAATGCCAGCAGCAGTGACACCACTGCCGGATGGACGCAGTATTACGGCAGCGGCTCCGTGATGCAGGGTCTGACGATCACGAAGGAGCAGGAAAAGACCTTCTCCTATGATCTGGGTATCTCGCTGAACATCTTTGCCAAGGTCGGAGGCGTCACGGCCAGCGCCACATTTGGCTATGCCTACACCCACGAGGAGACCCACATCAACGGCAGCTCCGTCACCAAGTCCGGCGCGGTGACCGGCAAAAAGGTGGCCGGCTACGACTTCAAGTGGAAGTTTGCCGCGTGGAACTGCACGCTCAACGGCAGCACGGTGCCTGTGATCGGCTATCTGGTAAAGGATGTGGTGTCTCCGCCCTCTCCCGCTGCGGGACTTGCTGTGGAGACCTTCACCACCGACAGCGTTACCCTGCGCTGGTCCAGCGGTATCCGCTCTGCAACCCAGTACCGTATTTACCGCGTGCTCGACAGCAGCGACACCGACTATGTGCTCGTCGGCGCGGTGAAGGGCGACGAGACCACCTGCACACTCACCGGCCTCAAGCCCGGCGAGACCTACACCTATGTGGTGCGCGGCGTGAACTATACGGCAGCCGGAGGCACCGTGGAATCCGTGGACAGCGCACCGATCACCGTGCGTACCCAATCGGAGACCAGCAACGTCATGATTACGCTGCACGGCACGTCTCTGGTAGGCAGCACCCTGCAAAGCAACGGCGCCAAGTCCACAGTCAGCGCCCAGGTGACCGGTGCAAGCGGCAGCATTTCCTACCAGTGGCAGCTCCTTGAGGCCGGCACGGCGGGCGTAAGGAACGGCTGGCTCGACGTGAGCACGCTGGCCGGAAAGACCATAGGCAAGGTGAACAGCGCGAAATCCGGCACGCTGACGATGGAGACGATTGACAAGAGCCTGCATGGCAGCACGCTTCGCTGCGTTGTCACTGTCACCTCCACCGCCGGCGATGTGGATACCTATTATTCGCCCATCGTCAAGCTGGATCTCAACGGTCTGGATACCACCACGAAGATTTCCGTGTCCGGAACCGGCGTGACGGGCAGCGGAAGCATCGAAGACCCCTATCTGGGTAAGTCGGATCATGAAGAGTTCGAAGCCAGCATCAGCGTGGGCATTGAGATCGTTCCGGCGACCATTGAACAGAACGGAATTACTTACACGGTCTATCAGGATGCAACAGATCCGGATAACCCCGTGTATGTGGGCGCGTATGACCAGATCGACACCGAGAACGGCACGGTCAGCCGCACCTATTACGCCGTCACCAAGAACGCAAACGGCACCTTTACCCTCGGCAGCGCGCTGGAGCTGAATGACGACCAATATCTCGATGACAGCGGCGCGTACGCTGTCCCGGAGGGCTTTGACGGTATGCGCAGCCTTTCCGAGGACGTGACGGAAGGGGCGAATACTGTCCGTTACGAAAAGCGCTATGTGGTCGACGCTGACGATGCAGGGCTTGTCACCCTGACGGCATACTGGCATAACACCGGCAACGGCATGTACTACACCAGAGCCGTGACCGACGGGGTCGTGACCTATACGCTGGCAGATCCCCAGCCGGACAAAACCGTCGATACGAACGGCGAGGAGACCGCAACCAATGCCGACATCCGTATGGCATATTATGATAACGGCACTTCGGTGATCCTGAGCGCGGACGGGAATGACGGCTTCGATCATTATGAGGTCTACACCGCGGTTGAAAACGGTTATACGGTGAGCGCGTCCTTCTACCGGCTCCCCGGCACTGTGCTTTGCAGCGGTGAGACAGAATATGCCGACAGCGCAAAGCTGGAGACAACCACCGTGGAAAAGGAAGTGTCCTACTCCACCGTTACCACCACCCCGGTACAGGGCACCGGGCTGACTCTTTCCGCCAATGTCACCCTCAGAGGCAGCAACAGTAAGGCCGCTGCGCAGGTGGTCTTCACCATCACCAACATGGACACCGGCGTGATGACGCAGATTACCGCGAACTCCAGCGGCACAGCCACCTGGGCTGCCTCCAAGCGGGGACTTTACCGCATTGTAGCCACAGCCGCCGCTACCACCAATACAAAAACCAGCTCGGCTGAGTGCTATTACTTTGCCGACGATCCGAACAACAACTATCGCCTCACGGTCACGCAGGGCAGCGAGCAGATCACCAACATCAGCTACAACGGAAACCCCGTCACGCTGGTGCTGGAAAAACGCACCTATGACAGCGAGACCGATGACTTCGTCTGGAAGAGCCTTGACAGCGGTGTTAGCTTCAAGGTGAACGGCGCCGCTGTTGACGGCAGCAGCTACCTCCCCAATGCGTCAGGCAATTATATCTTCTCCGCCGTGGAAAACGGCAAAACCGTGGCAACCGCCATGCTGGTGGTGAATAAGGTTTCCATCACCGTCACGCCCACATGGGACATTGCGGGAGATGCTACCAACACCGTCCCGGCGTACAGCGACATTCATCTGGTAGTTACCGATGCCCAGGGTGAAACGATCTCCGGCATTGTCGATGGCGTTATGAAGGTCTCGTGTGGCCTGTATAGCGGGACTGCCATCAAACCGGGCGCTGCCTCCGGCGCGTATTCCGTCACCCCGGCTTTTGTCAGTTCCAGTGCGGAGGCACTCTTCCGCTCCCGCTACAGCGTCACCCTCAAGACCGAAACCATCTTCTATTTCAGTGACGCGATCACGGTGTATTTCTCCGCCAGGGAAAACGGAGCGATCTATGCCCGTTATGTGGATCCCAGCGGCACCGAGTTTGCCTTCGACAACGCCAGCCAGATCAGCATGGACTACGGTCTCAAGTTTGTCGCTGAGCCGCAGGACGGTTGGCTTGTGGAAAAGTGGACGGCAGTCGTTCCGATAAAGAGCGGCTCCAGTGTATTGGAGAGGGACCTTGTAGCGGATGGCTGGTGCAGCAGCTACGGCAATACCCTGGAATTCACCAACGAGGGTATGGCGAAGCTGAAGGACCTGATCAAAACATACGGCTCCTATGTCCAAAAGCAGATCACCGTTTCCGTCAGCTTTACCGACCAGACCCACGAGATCACCTACAGCTCCGGCGAGGGCGGCAGCCTGACTGCGGCTGCGGGCGATGGCACGCTGATCAGCGGAGCTTCCGTGGCGCACAATGCCACCGTGGTGTTCACCGCCACGCCAAACACAGGCAAGATGGTGGAAAAATGGACCGTCGATGGAGCGGAATACAAGTGGGACGGCACGAATTCCCTCTATCGTGAGAACACCTTTACCCTGAAGGACATTGATTCTGACCATGTGGTTAAGGTATTCTTCACCAATGCGGGCACCACAAGCGTGGATGTCTCCGCGGTGGATGAAGCCGGCGCCGTGTATTCCAGCGCCACGGTCACCGTGACCGACGCACAGGGGAACACGATCACGGGCGATGCGCTCAGCAGAGTCCCCCAGTCCGGCGCTCTGACCTTTACGGCGAAGATCGACAACCGACCCTACGCCGTTGTCAAAGAGTGGCAGACCTGCAGCGACGGCAAAACCTGGATCACCGTGGACGCCTCCGGCGGACAGGATTCGATCACGATCTATGAACACGGTGCTTCGCTGCGCGTCCGTGCTGTGATCGCCGTAGCGCAGACCTACGAGCTGTCGTGGAAGGTGACCGGTCTGGACCAGGGCGAAACCGCTGACCTCCTCGCGATCAGCGGCGGTGAAATACTGGAAAACGGCGGCAGCTACGCAGCCAATACCAAGGTCACCTTCCTGCTGAGTGTGGACGGCAAATATTATGTCGCGGCATGGTCCAACGCAAAGCAAAGTGATTCTGATCCTGCCACCGCCGAAATGATCCTGACACGGGACACGGTGGTTACCGTCACCGTAGCCAGAAACCCCGTCATCACATGGACCGATGATGCCGAAGGCGTGATCGCCGTCAATGGCTGGGTAAACGGCACAGAGCAGGACATCACCTCCGGCTCCTATGTGGATCACGGCACGGATATCACCGTCACGGTCACCCCGGACGATGACTATGTGGTCACAGGGATCCACACCGCGCAGGTCAACAGCGGCAAGGCCAACGGTATGCAGAGTGAGACCTTCACGAATATCACAGCCAACCTGACCATCTCCGCCACGCTGACGGAGAAGCCCACCGTAACCTTCACCAGAAGCCTCACAGGCGGCAGTGTCAGTGTGTCCGGTACGCTGAATGGCACCGAAAAAACACTGGCCACCGGCGATCATGTGGACTTCGGCAGCAGCGTGACCATCACCCTCACGCCGGATGACGGCTATGTGGTGGATACCATCAAGGATGTTGCAGTCAACACTGGCAAGGCAAACGGAAGTAAGACAATTGAAAATGTCGCTGTTCCCGACCAGGGTCTTACCGTCTCCGCAGCCTTCCTCGCCAAGCCCACCGTGACGATCACCACGGTCACGGGCGGAACGGCGCAGGTCGAGGGAACAAAGGATGGAATCGAAAATACAACCATCCGCGACGGCGACTATGTGGACTTTGGCAGCAGCCTGACCGTCACCCTGATACCCGACAAGGGCTTCGAGGTGAGCAGTCCCGACGCAAGCTGGACGGCAGTCCCCAACAGCGACACCTACACATATTCCGTTGATGTCCAGACGGATCAGCATATCGCGCCCGCCTTTGCGGCGATCCCGACTGCGGAAGTCACCTACTCCGTGGTGGACACCAACGGCAGCGAGGACGGCGGCACCAACGGCACCCTGACCGTCTCCGTCACCCGCAAGGGCATGAGCGATTATGCCGTGACCGACGACGATGACGGCACGGAAACTGTCTACCGCGACTCTGTCGTCACCTTCACCGCAACGCCTGCCGACGGCTACAAGGTCAGCAAATGGTTTGTCAGCGGCACGGAGCAGAGCGCTCAGCCGGAGCTGACCATCCGCTCTGCCGATGCCCAGGATGTTCAGGTCCAGTTTGACCCGGTGGGCGAGGAAGTGACCTACGGCTTTGACTCTGCCGGAGTGACCGATCAGGCGTCCCTCAGCGCCGTCTATCAGGCCAACGGCAGCACTGAGAAGGATAATTTCCCCAGTGGCAACAAGCCCACCGCCAACGGCACCATCACCTTTACGGTCTCTGACCTGGAAGACGGCTACGAGGTCGAGGGCTGGTACGTCAACGGCGTGAAGCAGGATGGAGAAACCGGTCTGACCTATGATTACAGCGTGACTGCCAATGTGGGCGCGGACGTGAAGGTCAGGATCATCCGCAGCTCCTACACCGTGACCTTCTCCGGCGAAAACGGAACCGTCTCCGCCGCTGTGGATGGCCGCGCGATCAGCAGCGGCGACAGCGTAACCGGGGACGCCGAGGTGGTGTTCACCGCGATCCCCGTCAGCACCACCGGCTACAGCTTCTCCGGCTGGACGGTGGATGGGGAGGCTTCGGAGGAGATGACAGAATCTCTGACCCTGACCATCACCCGGAACACGGTGGTTGAAGCCGTCTACACAATGAACGAGGTGCGTTATACCGTGACCTATGGCGTGATCGGAGAAAACGGCACCCTCTCCGCCCGGACGCTGGACGACGAAAACACGGCTGCCGCAGGCAGCGACGTGGTCTTTACGGCCACCCCCGCTGACGGTTGCCGCGTCAAGGGCTGGTACAGCGATGCTGCCGGTTTGATTCCGATTCCCGGCACCACCTTTGAGCAGAACAGCTACACCCTCGAAAAACTGCTTGCCGACGCCAGCGTCTATGTGGCTTTCGAGCCGATCCCCACCTACGACATCACTGTGACGGTGACCGGCTTGGGCACCGTGACGGCAACCGTCAACGGCGTGGATCAGAAGATCACCGACAACAAGCTGACCGTTACCCGCTATGACGACGTGGTTCTCACCGCCATACCGGGCGCCTACCACTACCTGACCGGCTGGACCCTGGACGGCACCGACCGTGGCAACGACAGCATGACCCTGAACCTGACCGGCGTGACCGAAGCGCACACCGTGACCGCCGGGTTTGCCGCCAGCCAGTTGGTAAACTTCCGGACTGTGGTCGTGAATGCCGAGAATGGAACCCTGACCGCCAAGGCCGGCTATGGCGACACCCTCAGCACCATCAACGCCGCTACCGGCATCTCCGTGGAAAAGGGCAAAAAGGTGGTCGTGACCGCCGTACCCAACACAGGCTATATGGTCAAGGCGTGGACGGTCAACGGCGTAGTGCAGGATAACCTGTCCAACACCCTGACCATTGAGAATCTGAACGAAGCGACCACGGTTACGGTGGAGTTTGAAGCGCTGAAGCTGTGGAGCATCCATGGATCCTGCTCCTGCAGCACCTTCACCATCGACGAAAGAACGCCCGACGATTACGGAACTGTTGAACTGAAGCAGATCCGTGACCGGGGTAATGTGACCTTTACTGTCAGCCCCGATGCCGGCAAGCATCTGATAGAGCTGACGGTCAACGGCACAAACTGCCTGACCGGCACCGAGACCGCCGGCACCACGGACAAAGTGGCTGCCATGGTCAACCCCGACGGCAGCGTCACCGTTACCGTTGCCAATGTCACCCATGATATTGCCCTGACAGCCGTTTCCGGCGCCGAAATCGCGATTGCCGGCGACATCACCAACGGCACGGTGACGGCAGACCGCACCTACGCGCGGGAAGGGGATACCGTTACCCTGACCGTCGAACCCAACAAGGCGTACGCACTGGAGACCCTGACGGTCACCGACGGGAACGGCAACGATATTTCCGTGACAAATCTGGGCGACGGCAAGTACACCTTCACCATGCCCGCTTCCAACGTCACGGTCAATGCCACCTTCATGGAGGATAACGCCATGCTGGACTACTTCGTGGATGTTCCCGTGGACGCTTACTACTATGACGCGGTTCTGTGGGCCGCGGAGGAGGGGATCACCAACGGTACCTCTGATACCACCTTCAGCCCCGATCTGCCCTGCACCCGTGCCCAGGTTGTCACGTTCCTGTGGCGTGCTGCCGGTTGCCCGACCCCCGAGAATGGCGAGCTGCCCTTCGAGGATGTGGTCAAGGGCAGCTACTACGAGGCGGCAGTGCTGTGGGCTGTGGAGAACGGTATTACCAACGGCACCAGCGCCACCACCTTTAGTCCTGACGCTACCTGCAACCGCGCGCAATTCGCGACCTTCCTGTGGCGCTCTCAGGGGAAACCCGGTGCCGGTACGTCCAACCCCTTCACCGATGTACTTCCCGGGGAGTACTACTACAACGCGGTTCTGTGGGCCGCTGGGGAGGGTATCGCCCTCGGTATCACTGCTACCACCTTTGGCCCCAACAATCCCTGCACCCGCGCGCAGGCCGTCACGTTCCTGTGGCGCTGCCTGGGCAAGTAAACATCGAATGACCTAAAAAGACGTGGGCGGGCCTTCGGGCCTGCCCACGTCAGCTTTTTTGGAAAAAACACGAAAACCGCTGGAGACTCCAGCGGTTTTCTGCATACAGGAATTCTGCAACAATCCCTTTTCGTAAAATCCTTGTTCCTTTGCGTCCTCTCCCGGCGTGCGGAGGGGAATCCCCGAATTGGGCAGCCAGGGGTTTTCCGCGCCGCGGTTTATTCCGCACCTTCTTCTTTCGTCAGTACATCGGAGATGCCTTTGGATAACCGGGAATAGGTGTCCAGAAGCTGCTCCAGGTACTGTCTGCCCGGTTTTGTAATGCGGTAGTATTGACAGCGGCGGCCGTCGGGAGCGGTACGCTTTTCCAGTTCCAGGATATAGCCAGACTGCTGGAGCCGGTAGATGGCACCGTAGGGGAATACGATGGTCAGCGCGCCGCCGCTTCGCCGGTTGATCATGGCGGTCAGCTCCCCGATATAACAGTCCTTCTGGGAAAGGAGGAACAAAATCATCAGCTCCGTCAGCGCCTTTTTCAGATTGTCCTCCAAAGCCGACGGCGGCTGCTTTCGCAATTCATCTGCTCCCATGGTTCACACCACCTTTCGAAGAATTTACATGAATCATAACATCTTTTGACAAAAAACGCAATTGGATTTCATTGTTGTGGGACCGCCTGACGTGGTTAGTTGGCATTGAAAAGTATTGTCCTCCCGATTCCTCAGGCTTTGCGCAATTTGTCAAATTTCTTGACAGAAAATGGATTGTCCCTTATAATGCAACCAGGAATAAAGAGCAAGGAGGCAAAAAATGCTGGAAAAAATTATAAAACTGATCTGCGATCAGTTGGGTCTGGACGAAGATCGTGTGACTGCGGAATCCACGTTCGAAGAGGACCTGTGCTGTGACTCCCTGGATGTGATCGAGCTGATGGCCACTGCCGAGGAAGAATTCGGCATGGGCAGCGTCCCCGAGGAGAAGCTGGCGGAGATCAAGACCGTGGGCGATCTGGTTCGCTATGTCGAATCCGTGGCGGAGGTCTGAATCCATGAAACGAGCCGACGGAACCCGGATCCGCAATGAGGATCCGATGTACTACCTGATCCCCCAGTTCCTGACGAAGCGCTACGATGCCCAGAATATGATCACCGTGGACATCCCGGAAGCTCCTCTGAAGGCGTACATCAACGAAAAACGCCGGGAAGGCAAGCGCATCAGCCACATCGCGCTGATCCTCTGTGCCTACCTGAAAGCCGCGGAGCGCTACCCCGCGCTGAACCGGTTCATCGTCAACAAGAAGATCTACCAGCACAATGATTTCACGGTGTCCATGGTGGTTCTCCGTCCCGGTGCCGCCAACGATACCTTCTCCAAAATCCACCTGGATTTCGGCGACGACATCTTCACCGTGCAGGAAAAGATCGACAACTACATCAACGAGAACCGCAAGGTGGCAGACAACCCGCTGGACAAGCTGATGGGTGTTCTCACCGGCATGAGCGGACTGCTGGGCTTTGCCTGCGGTCTACTGCGCTGGGCAGACCTGCACAATCTGCTGCCCAAGTCCATCATCGAAGTGAGTCCCTTCCACGCCAGCGTGCTGATCTCCAACCTGGCAAGCATCCGCACCAACCACATCTATCACCATGTCTATGAGTTCGGCACCACCAGCGTGGGCATCACCATGGGCAATATGCGTGAGATCCCCCACACCGTCAAAGGGGAGATCGTGCTGGAGCGCTGCATCCCCCTGGGCGTTGTCATGGACGAGCGGATCTGCTCCGGCCACTACTTCGCGCGGGCCTTTTCCTACATCAAGGAGCTGCTGACCGACCCCCACCTGATGGAGCCGGAAGCAGCCCGGGTCGAATAAGCACCTTCCATTTCCGGCTGCGGTTTCCGCAGCCGGTTTTTCACGAAAAAGCCTCACTGCATCCATTGGGCACCGGGAGATCCGTTGCATTGGGAGCGGTTGTCCCGGTGGGCGCGGCATCTGTCCCATCGGGCTGGGGTTTCGTCTGGTCGCAGGCAAACAGGCACAGAACCATAGCCATCGCCAGCAAAACGGCAAGAAGCTTTTTCATATGAATCTCCCTTTCAGGAAAAATGTGAGTAAACCTTTACTCACATAAAATGGTAACATATTCCAGTTCCAAATGCAACCGATTTTGTGTTTTTCCCTTTTATGCCCGAATTTGGATCTCCCTTTTTGTGCAATAAAGCGAACGTGGTTGTGTCCATTTCCAAAAAGAAGGTAAGAAATATATCCGGATGATCTGCCAGTTTCCGCTGGGAGTAGAATCTTCCGGATTCCACCGGGAGTTGGATCCATGCCAGCCGGCCCTCATTGGAACTTTCTGCCCTGGATAGCAAAAAAAGGCCATAGCAAAATTATGTTTTGCTATGGCCCCTTTGCGTATAATTGTCACACGGTATCCGTGCCGCGCTTGATCTGCTTGAATTCCCGGGATGTCAGCGCCCGGGGCGTGCCGCATTTGGCGCAGAACACCGCCTTTTTGGTGGTCATGCTGAAAATTGGCAGGATGTAGAACAGCTTGATCGAAAACTTATCCTTCACGAGACGCTGCTCACCCCGGTATCCGCAGTTGGTGCAGGTGCGGACGCCCAGCGCCTTCACCGTTTTGACCTTGCTGCCGTAGCTGTAAAGAACAATCATCGTCCGTCCCTCCCTTACTGATTTGCTGCCGGAGCGGGAATGCGCTGCCGCAGCATCGCGTGGAACTCACCCTGAAGCTGGTTGAGCGCCTTGTTTTTCCGGTTGATACAGCCGAAGGCATATCTGGCGGTGGTGGTTTCCAGGGCGATGTACAGGTTGTTGAAGCTGTAGGTTCCGTTGAAGATGTTGGTCAGGAACGAATGCTTTACTTCCCGCAGGGGGATGATGACCATGCCCCAGCTCGCTTCGTAGCTGCACACAAAGTCTCTGGTCACCATGACCCGAAGCTTCGGGAAATCCGCCGCGGTCGGCTCCCGGCTCTGACGCACAAGCTCCTGATAGTAACCCCGGCTGTTGGTTTTGTCGAGAACCGTCATGAGCTTCTCCAGCTTTTTCTCTTTTTCAGGCACGCAGTATTTTGCAAACCCTTTCAAATGGATCCATCCTCTCTTTGGCTCATTTTGGGAACTTTGCCAAATATGATTATTTCACAAAGATGCCCGTTTGTCAAGAAAGGAAAAGGGCGTTTGCCTGCCGGAGGAGCCGCGGTTCAAAGGCAATCCGCATCATCCGCCTTATGTCAGGTAATTGACCCCCAGGATTACGGCGCCTAATACGACGAGAACAATGCCGGTGGCCCGGTTGAGCACCTTCGGGGTGCTCTTGTTGGCAAACCGGGCCGCAATCCGTGCCCAGAGAAGGGTAGAGAGGACGCAGAAGATCAGAACCCACCAGTCGGCCACACCGCCGATGGCAAAATGGCTGACTGCCCCGGTGAAGGCGGTGAAGGCCATAATAAAAACACTGGTGCCAACCGCGGTCTTAAGCTCATAGCCAAGAACACTGGTGAGGATCAGAAGCATCATCATGCCGCCGCCTGCCCCGACGAAGCCGCAGATCAATCCGATCATGGCGCCGCAGCATACAGACTGGACAAACCGCTTTTTGGGGGAAACCGCAGCCATGGACTCCCTGGTGGTCATCACGGGCTTTACAATGAACTTGATGCCCAGCAGCAGCGTCATAAAGACGGAGAAATTCCCCATTGCGGAAGCGGAAACCAGGCTGGAAACCCAGCTTCCCACCAGCGTAAAGACGAGAACCGTGACCATCATCACAAGGCCGTTGCGGACATCCAGATTTTTGTTTTTTCCGTAGGTGTAGGCAGAGACCGCGCTGGCAAGCACATCGCTGGCCAGGGCGATTCCCACTGCCTGATAGGCAGGGATCTGTAAAAAAGTCACCAGCACGGGGGTGATCACCGCAGCGGCGCTCATCCCGGCGAAGCCGGTTCCCAGCCCAGCTCCCATGCCCGCAATGAAACAAATCAACAACTTTTCAATCATTACGATCGTTCCGCTTTCCAATTTCAGAATTCCGTTCCTGCCGGAACGGTTTACATCAGGGGCGCAATGGCTTTCAGGAGGATGCCGCTCAGCTTGCGGCTCAGTTTCTCCTTCCGGGCAGACTGGGGCGTGATCCTGCGGCACTTATCGCGGGTCTCCCGGAAATCCTCCTCGATCTGGGAGATGCAGGGGACACCGTACAGATAGGCGGCGCATTCAAAATGGTGGTACAGGCTGCGGTAATCCATGTTGATGGTGCCTACGACGGCTTCCCGGTCATCGCTGACGAACACCTTGGAGTGTACGAATCCCGGGGTGTACTCGTAGATTTTGACACCCGAATCCAGCAGCGAGGCATAGTGGGTCCAGGCGAGGGCGTGGGCGGCATGATTGTCCGTAACCCCCGGCAGGATCAGCGACACATCCACCCCGCGCTCCGCCGCGAATTTCAGCGCTGTCTCCATCTCGTTGTCCAGGATCATATAAGGTGTCATGATGTGTACATACCGCTGGGCCCGGTTGAGAATATCCATATAGACCCGCTCGCCGACCTTGTCCCGGTCCAGGGGGAAATCGCCGTAGGGGATCACATATCCCGAGGTGTTTTCCGGTGCAAGGGTGGGATAGGCCAGGAAACGGTCAAATTCCGGCTGCCGCTCGTCAATGTTCCACATTTGCAGGAACATCAGCGTGAAGCTGGGCACGGCCTCTCCCTTCAGCATAATGGCGGCATCCTTCCAATGACCGTATCTTGACCCCAGGTTGATGTAATCATCGGCAAGATTCACACCGCCGGTGAAGGCTGTGTGCCCGTCAATGACCAGGATCTTCCGGTGATCCCGGTAATTATAGTGGGTGGAGACAAAGGGGGTCACAGGGGCAAACAGCTTGCAGCGGATGCCCAGTTCGCCCAGCCTCTGGGGATAGTCATGGGGCAGGGTGGTGAACTCGCAGGTGCCGTCGATCATGATGCGGACATCCACGCCCTCCCTGGCCTTGCGCGCCAGAATTTCCAGCATTTTTCCCCACATCACGCCTTCATCCACAATGAAGTATTCCAGGAAAATGAAGTGCTCCGCCTGCTCCAACTGCCGCAGCATCTCTTCCCACATCCGCTCTCCCAAGGGGAAGTAGGTCACCTGGGTGCGGTCATAGGCGGGGTAGCACCCGGTACGGTGGAGATAGTGGGCCAGCGCCGCCGCGCTGGGGGATTCCCCGGTGAGCCGCTCCATGACCTCACCGGATTGGGGAATGCTCTCCCCGGTCCGGGCGATCAACTGGCTCACCCGTCTTTTCAGGGCCCGGTGTCCCAGGTCGCTCCGGGTATAGCAAAACAGCAGCGCGCCGAATACCGGCAGAAGCAAAATCACAAACAGCCATGTGATTTTCGCGGAAGCGTCCATGCGGGTGTTGAGCAGATACAGCACCATTGCCACCGTAAGGAGGATCGCACCGCCGTAGATATGGGGAAGGAACTTCTCAAACCAGTGAAAGACGCTGAACAGCAGGAAAATATGAAATGCCAGCAGCAGCACAATCAGCCCCAAACGGCTGAAAATCAGATGAAAGAAGCCCTTTTGCCCCTGTTTCAGCAGCCGCAAGCCTTTACTCTCTTCGTTATTCACAATGCGCCCCTCCAATCGTTTTCATTCTCTGTGGTGTCTTGCTTCGCCAGCGCGTGATTGACATTCCGGGCGATTCGATCCAGAAATCCATCCAGCAGCGCCTTTTCCTCCGGCGAGAAATCCGCAACCAGCAGCTCCGAATACTGCCGCTGAATCGCCTGACCCTGGCGCGCGATCTCCCACGCTGCGGGAAGCAGCCGCAGGTGAATGGTTTTCCGGTTTCCGTCCCGGTAAAACCGTTCCAGGATTCCCCGCTGAACCAGCGCCTCTATGCCCATGGACACATGGGATTTCGTCAGGTGGCGCAGCTCCACAATATCCCGGGCAGTGTCCCACTGGGGGTTGTTGGCGAGAAACAGAAGGATGTCCATTTCCAACTGGGTCAGCGCATACTGGGTCAGCAGCGGTTCAAAGAGTTTCCCGTACAGTTTTTTCATCCCTTGGGAGCGGGAAAAAAAGGAAAAAGTCATAGCACCCTCCCTAAACAATATCGTTCGTTTCTGAACAATATTATACCCGGGCAGCCGGAGCTTGTCAAGCGGGCACGATGACCGATCCCCGGGAAAACTGGGCAAACGGGAGGATTTGGAGGGAAATTCATAAATTGTTTTCATTTTGGAAGCACTTCACCGAATCAGACGGCCAAGAAAGCCCCAAAGCCGAGCAAACGCAAGCCGTCGGCGTACATAGGTACGGTAGGCTTGCGTTTGCGATGGAAGTCAAAATCCCCGGTCATTGCGGCAGGCAAACAAGCGTGCCGTCCTCCACATCGATCGTAAGGGTGGCGCCGGCGCTCAGTTCTCCGCGGAGAACCGTCCGCGCGATCAGCGTCTCCACGCTGGACTGCAGATACCGGCGGAGGGGCCGGGCACCGTAAAGGGGATCATAGCCCCGCTCGATGATCAAAGCCTTTGCCTGGGGCGTGATCACCAGCTTCAGCGAACGGTCCGCCAGACGCTTGCGGAGGGACTCGGTCATGATATCGATGATGCCGTTCAGGTTTTCCTTCGTCAGGGGACGGAAGAGAATGGTTTCGTCAAGACGGTTCAAAAACTCCGGGCGGAATGCCTGGTGCAGCTCCCGCATCACCGCGGATTTCGCGGCTTCCGAGATGCTGCCGTCGGGTTCGATGCCCTCCAGCAGATACTGGCTGCCCAGATTCGACGTCAGGATAATGATGGTATTCTTGAAATCCACGGTGCGGCCCTGGGAATCGGTGATTCTTCCGTCGTCCAGGATTTGCAGCAGGATATTGAACACATCCGGGTGCGCCTTTTCGATCTCGTCAAACAGCACCACGCTGTAGGGCTTGCGGCGTACCGCCTCGGTAAGCTGACCGCCTTCATCGTATCCCACATATCCCGGAGGCGCGCCGATCAGACGGGACACGGAGAATTTCTCCATATACTCGGTCATATCGATCCGCACGATGTTGTGCTCATCGTCAAAGAGGCATTCCGCCAGGGATTTGGCAAGCTCGGTTTTGCCCACACCGGTAGGCCCGAGGAACAGGAAGGAGCCAATGGGACGGTTGGGATCCGAAATTCCCGCACGGGAGCGAAGGATGGCCTCCGTTACCCGCTGAACCGCTTCCTCCTGACCTACCACCCGCTTGTGCAGATAGCTGTCCAGGTGCAGCAGCTTTTCACGCTCTCCCTCCATCAGCTTTGCCACGGGGATACCGGTCCAGCGGGCCACGATACCCGAAATTTCCTCTTCGGTGACGGTGTCGTGGATCATGGCGTTGTGCTTCGCTTCTTCCGAGGCCTTTTCCACCTCCGCAAGCTGCTTTTCCAGCGCGGGCAGGTCATTATACCGAAGCTTTGCCGCCTTTTCGTATTCGTAGTGGAGCTGGGCGTTTTCAATATCGGCGTGGGTCTGCTCAATACGGGCTTTCAGATCTTTCACGCTGTCGACGTCTTTTTTCTCCTTTTCCCAGGCGGCCTTTTTCGCGTTAAAGCTCTCTTTCAGGTTGGCAAGCTCCTCACGCAGCTTTTCAAGGCGGTCACGGCTGAGCTGATCCGCTTCCTTTTTCAGCGCCATTTCCTCAATTTCCAACTGCATGATCTTCCGGCGCACGCTGTCCAGCTCCTCCGGCATGGAATCGATCTCTGTGCGGATCTGCGCGCAGGCCTCATCCACAAGGTCGATGGCCTTATCCGGCAGGAAACGGTCGCTGATATACCGGTTGGAAAGGGTCGCGGCGGCTACCAGGGCGTTGTCGTGGATGCGGACACCGTGATACACCTCATAGCGCTCTTTCAGTCCCCGGAGAATGGAGATGGTGTCCTCCACGGTGGGTTCGTCCACCTGTACCGGCTGGAAACGGCGCTCCAGCGCGGCGTCCTTTTCAATATACTTGCGGTATTCGTCCAGGGTGGTGGCGCCGATGCAGTGCAGCTCACCCCGGGCGAGCATGGGCTTCAGCAGATTTCCCGCGTCCATGCTGCCCTCGGTCTTTCCCGCGCCTACGATGGTATGCAGCTCATCGATAAACAGAAGGATTCTGCCCTCGCTGCGGCGGATTTCCTCCAGAACGGCCTTGAGCCGTTCCTCAAATTCTCCCCGGTATTTGGCGCCCGCGATCAGCGCGCCCATATCCAGCGAGAAGATGGTTTTGTCCTTCAGTCCTTCGGGGACATCGCCTCTGACGATCCGCTGGGCAAGTCCTTCGGCGATGGCAGTCTTGCCAACGCCCGGTTCGCCGATGAGAACCGGATTGTTTTTGGTCTTACGGGACAGAATTCGGATCACATTGCGGATTTCCGTGTCTCTTCCGATCACGGGATCCAGCTCGTTCTTCTTCGCCCTTTCCACAAGATCCGTGCCGTATTTGGTGAGCGCGTCGTAGGTTTCCTCGGGATTGTCTCCGGTGACCGGGGCGCTTTTGACCAGGGAAAGGGCTTTGGTAAAGGCGTTCCTGGTGATGCCGTGTTCGGAAAAGATTTTCTTGATTGCGGGGGTAGCCGACGCGAATACGCCGAGCATCAGGTGCTCGACGGAAACATACTGGTCGCCCATGGATTTGGCCTGCTTCTGGGCTTCGGAGAGCAGGCGGTCCGTCTCGCCGGAAACATAGGGGTCGCTGTCGCTTCCCTGTACCGGGAGCCGGGATACCTCAGTGTCAAGCTCGGACAGCACGGCGTTGGTATCCACGCCCATTTTCCCCAGCAGCGAAGGGATGAGCCCCCCGTCCTGGTCGATCAGCGCGTAGAGCAGATGCTCCGGCATGATGGTGGGGTTGCGGTTTTCCCGTGCCATGGACTGCGCGGTCTGTATGGCTTCCAGGCTTTTTTGCGTAAATTGCTGTGCGTTCATATCGATTCCTCCTCTATATGCGCAAATCGGTGTTCATGAGATAAGTGTAATAGGCGGACTCTATGCTGCGGGCATCGGCTCTGCCGCACAGATAGTCCTTCATCTGACGGTCAAACAGCTTGATATACGCGGAAATGGCTTCTGCGAGCCGGTCGGCGGTGCAGTCGCACTCGGGCATGGCGATGCTGCGGACAAATCTGCCGTCATACAGGGCGTATTCCGGACGCGGCCCGTTTTTGCGCGGGGGATGGGCATCCTCGATGCACTTCCACAGCCGGAAAAACGAAGTCATATCTTCGATCAGGGACTGGGACTGGGTGCGGAAGATCACGCTGAGTCTGCCGATGGAATCATCGGCGGTTTTGAAAAGCTCCACCTCGTATTTGATGGTCGGACGGTACTTATATTCCAGGGAGCTTTTCAGCGACATACTCTGGGAATTCGGCGCGAAAAAGGGAACCATATCGCAGGACGGCGTCATAAGCTGCTCGATTGCCGAAAGCACGTCGCTGATCCTGCGCTCGGGCGTGGTGTAGTTCACATACTCCGCCAGAACCTGATTGATGAGGTTAGAGCGGGAGAGCCCGGATTTGTGGGCAAGAATGTCAATTTCCCGCACCACATCTTCATTCAGCATTAAGCTGTACAGCGTTTTTCCCAAAATGGATCCTTCCTTTCTGTGATTATGGCAGAAAACCGCGGGCAACATCAGATTTCTTTCACTGACCGCGGCCTGCCGTGCTTCTTTTTTCTGTGATCCTATTATACCCCGAAAGTAAAATTTGTCAAGTATATTATATAATTTTTAATACAAATTATATAAGAGGTTCCGAATTTTCGTTTCGGCAAAATAATGTCTCCCGGACAGTTTGAAGGGGCTGCCCCACGTTCGTGAGACAGCCCCTTACCTATGCGGAACAGGAATGGCGCATTACATTGGTTCAAAGCTTTCTCTCCTTTCCTTGCTTTTTCTTACCCTTAACAGATAAGTAGATGTGCGCCATTTTTCCTCGAACCCCGCGCACCAGGAAGTCATCAGACGCCCAGTTGCGATCTGGGTCCATAGGAGTCTCACCTCTGCCGGGTTCTCCGCCAGCTCCGTAGAGAAGTAACATTATTGCCTGAGCATGTCATCGCCTTATCCGTTGCTATCGGATATTTCGGACTGGTTTCGGAGCCGCTCACCACCTTACATTCCGCTAATGCCTTAACGGCAGATGGGTCTTGGCGTACCGACCTTCAGCTTGACTTCCGCCCTTGACCCTTTGCGCCCTGCCTGCTGAAAAGTAACCAAGGGGCGGTTAAGCCGCCCCCGTAATAGAATTCTACCTGATACCAAAAACAATTTTGCGCATAACTCTTGACACTACCATTTGCTACCTCGTTTTATAAGCTTTTTTTAGAAACATTATACCAACTCTTTATGTAGCCATCCTTAAGTAGTTCTTTATCTTTATCAACCAATTTAATAAAGATACTTGTAAGACCATCCCAGTCGGTAATATCACCTTTGGGGTATAATTTCCAATGAATTTCGTCAATTGTATAATTACTTTTAATAGAATTGTTTTTCATTGAGGTTGTAACCCAATTCTTCTCATCATCTTGTCCGCCTTTTGCTATGGGATAAATATGGTCTAAAGTTGGAACCAATTCCCAATACGCAATGTGCGTTTCTGTCATTTTCCAATGCGGATGATACGGAAACTCGTCTGGAAAGTAATGAGAAATTACTTTCAAAATACCTGGATTTAATAGTTTTTTTCCAGTATATCGATCAATAAAGCCATCACTTATAAATTGATTCATCTTTTGCACGATAGTGTATGTGCGCTTTTCAATTTCAAAGCATGTATGCGGATATTCCTGGCGAATAGTTGCTTTTGCGGCGCTTTCATTGTCTTCTAAGGCAACACCGCATAAATGCCAAAATCCGCATTATACAGCGGGTGCCAAATA
>JBJDYP010000088.1:0-80519 GCA_051867435.1 Faecousia sp. | reverse complement strand
TTTGGCACCCGCTGTATAATGCGGATTTTGGCATTTATGCGGTGTTGCCTTAATACTCCGTTTGAGAACTTTTCAACATCATATGCATGGCTTGGAGCAATTTGCTATTCTTTGCAGTTGTTTTTTGATTTTTCCGGCTATTCTGATATGGCAATTGGAATAACAGAGATGTTCGGATACAAATGTCCAGAAAACTTTAACTATCCGTATATTACAGATTCAGTTACAAAGTTTTGGAGAAGGTGGCACATTACATTAAGCGGGTGGTTCAGGGATTACATATATATTCCGTTAGGTGGATCACGAAACAAGCAAAGATGGAAAGTATACTGCAATCTATTTATTGTTTGGTTGCTGACAGGAATTTGGCACGGTGCTGCGTGGAATTTTATAGCGTGGGGGCTGGGATATTTTGTTGTTATTTCATTGGAGAAATTGCTTAATTTCCCAGGAAGACTAAAAACAAGGATTGGAAAAGTAATATATAGAATATTTACGCTCTTGTTTATTAATTTCCAGTGGGTTCTCTTCAATTCGACGAGTTTGATTTCCGGATTAAGATTCATTAAGAGAATGATTCTGTTTTATCCGAATGAGTTGACAGACATGAGAACATCGTTTTTGTTAAGGGATTATGGATTTTTCATAATTATTGCCATCATCCTTAGTGTTCCCGTGGTTCCATGGATTGGTTGTAAACTCAAGGACAAAAAGTCGATGTATACTGTGTATGAGGTGTTGTTGTCGCTGATTATTATTGGCGCATTCATTTGGTCTATATCGTTTATTGTGGCGGGGCAGAATAATCCATTTGCCTATGCAAATTTCTAAAACGATAGGAGTGGTTATTCATGATTGGAGTTAACAGTCTCACAAAAAAGATCGTCGCGATATTATTTACCGTTTTTCTGTTGCTTGGTTTCATAAGAAATGGGTCTTATATTACGATGAATTCATTTGCGAACTACCTAAAACAGCAGGATTTTCATGCCGGGGATGCCATATCTGTAAGTGGGATCGAAAATGATTTTACATCTTCGATTTGGAAGCACAAAGAACTAATCAATCTGAATGGCCTAATGGCTAATAAACTAAATATGCATGGTCTATACAGCGATATGGGAATGTATGTGACCAATGACAAATATATAGTTTCTGCTTCCCCCTATACGACAACAGATTATGAAGTTGAAGAAACGATAAATTTCAGGGATTATCTTGAAGCAAATGGAATAAATCTCCTATATGTCAATGAGCCTACCAAGTATATTGACGATGATATATTCAAACGCGAATTTGGCATAGAAACTTATAGCAATCGGAATATAGATTTATTTTTGAACCGCATCAGGGAGGCCGGCGTAAATACTATTGATTTAAGAGATAATATTAGAGAAGAAAACCTGAATATTTCAGATTTATTTTACAGAACGGATCATCATTGGACCACACCGGCTGGATTGTGGGCAACTAAAATAATGGCGTCAGGCTTAAATAACTACTGTGGATATAACATTGATACTTCAGTATTTGATGAATCGAATTTTGTCAGAACAGATTGGTCTGAATGCTGGCTGGGTGAGCAAGGAAGAAAGGTTGCTCAAACATATGTTGGCTTGGATGATTATACAGAATTAAAACCAGCTTATGAAACAAATTACACTTTCAGAAATAGTGACGGAACGACATATAACGGATCCTTTGATTCCTTTGTGAATGAATCTGTTTATAACACAGAGAATGATGTATATGAAAACACGAGCTGGCATTATTCGTATAATCGTATTGATTGTATAAATAATAACATCGAGCATGGTAAGATTTTGATTTTGGGGGATTCCTATGATCACGTTACGCAGCCATTCCTTTCGTTGCAAGTGCATGAGGTGGATTCACTTATTTTAAGATCATATGATGACAGCTTTAGTCTTAGAGATTATATAGTATCCAATGGTTATGATACTGTTATAATTGCTTATGCACAGTTTATGGTAGGCGCACATGATAATCCATCATCAGCGAATTATCGCATGTTTACATTCGATTATTGAGCGTATTGCGGGAAATAACTCATTCACTCGATGGTTCTTGAGTGAATAAAAGGCCTGCAATACATTCTGAACTGCCGCCCGACAAGTGGACAGTGTAAAATTATAACGTTTTCCGTCCAGCATCGTCAAATCCCATTTGGCAGATTGTATCCATAAGTGCGTCCTTTTCCATAAAATCCGCTGTTTTAAACAAAAACAGCGGATTTTTTATAGTTTTATGGTTTTTTCACTGAAACCTCCTGGACTAAAAATTCTCCTATAGAAGATTTTCCAAGATCTTTTTCTTTGTTTATTGCGTACCAACCTTTGACTTTATAAAAACATCATCCATAGTTTAGAATTCGCGTCAAAGTGAATACTTGATCCATCCATCTCCGCATTCGGAAAGGGCATCACTATTACCAACAACACACCGGGCATTGCTTTGGGCCATTGCTTCGAACAGCTGGCAATACCGCAACGGATCGCCCTGCTTAAGGTCAAGCATTTGGTTGCGTACACGCCGGCGATCTTCACAGGTAATTCCGCAGAAATAATCAGAATCTGCCATTATGCCCTGCTGTGCAGGTGTTCTAAGGGGTTCTGTAGATGCGATGGTGCTGATAATGTACTTGTCCAGCGGCTCAGATAGCTGCCGCACAAAATCCGCCGTGTTATCATACACGGACAGCGACCGCCGGGGATCCGGATCTCTGTAGGAATAGAACATCACATCCCCCAATTCCCCTGCCCGGAAGCCGCAGCCATAGGCGCCGCCCTGGACCCGCACCTCATTCCATAAGTAACCAAAGGACAAAATCGAAGCCAACACACCCAAACCACCATCGTAGTGCATGTTATGCTGATTCAGATTTCCGGCAGAAACCGCATAGGAAATGCCGGCAGGAATTTCGATGGCTTCCTTGGCTGCCTGGTTATCAACACAGATCGTCATATGCTCCGGGATATCTCCGCATGGTTTATCCAACGCCGTAATGATTGCCTCTGCCTCGGTGAAAAGCTTTGGAGCCGTGACGCTCAGGACCATGCGCCGGGAAACAAAGAGTTTCTCCGCAGCAACCTGGGCAAACTTCTGGAATGCACCCATCTCGCTTTCCATATTTCTGGAGAACTCACGAAGCCAGCAATAAAAGTCGAAGCCTGTCATACGCTCCTGCGCAGCGCCGGCGGCGGTGAAATGAGATTGGGCACGCATGCTTGCAAAGCGGTGACCTTCCATCATAATGGATTGACGCATGCCTTCTTCGCCCTGCAACAGGATCTCGCCAATAGCTGCCGCACTTTCTTCTCCGGTAAACACCGTTTCCTGTAAAATCTCTGTCAGTAGGCTCACAGCAGTTGGCACACGCTCCTCCAGTACACTGCACGAAACAGTGA
This sequence comes from Faecousia sp., assembly GCA_051867435.1. Taxonomy (GTDB): domain Bacteria; phylum Bacillota; class Clostridia; order Oscillospirales; family Oscillospiraceae; genus Faecousia. The sequence continues at coordinate 77,091 of JBJDYP010000088.1, read as the reverse complement.
ACATAGGTCTGCAGCACGCAGGGTCATTCTTTCGAGGATAGGCAGTTACATTGAAATCCAGCGCGCCGATATTCTTCTTGATCAGCCGCTGCAGCTGCACCGCTGTATGCTGCCCGGCAGGCAGTTCTCCCAGCAGATTTGTCATAAAGGATATTGCAGGCAGTTCCTCCGGCAAAAAATCCGAAAGGGAAAAATGCAGATTGATATGGACCACGCCCGTCCCCGGCACCTTATGCAGCAGAACCTTCGTACCATTTACCTCACGGACTTCCGTTTCCGTGAATTCCGGCTCGGCAGCTACTTCATCCAAGGTGAGCATCGGCAATCTGGCGAGAGCTGCTTCTGTATCCGGTGTACTTTGCCATGCTTCCAGGCATCTATTCATTTCCAGCACGGCTTCGCGTTCCTGTTCACTCCAACTGTCAGCCGTTTCCGTCAGTTGTTTTTCCTCTGCTTGGCGGTCTTCCTCCTCCTTGGTTTTGGAAGGCAGCAGGAATACCTGCGCCATATTGGAATCATCCAGCAATGTATCCTTCAGCATGGCTTCATAGTAACCGGTGCCGATCTCATTTCGAAGCTGTGCAAACAGATCCGCATAAAGCAGATATTGCATGGGGTCACCGCCGTATAGCCAGGAATTGAGCATGGTGATATTGCGCATCAAACCCTTGGGCTCGTCCATCTGCAGCACCTGGAATTCCATTTGATTGATAACCGCTTCCAGTTCATCAGTATCCAGTCCACTATCCACCAAGCCCTGGATCGTATCCCGGAGGACCTTCTGTATCTGTTCCCGATGCGCATACTCCGTATTGCGGATCTGCAGCATACAGCAAGGCTGGGAAAGGCCATCCATCACATCGATGCCCACATCCTGGGCAAGACCGGCAGACAAAATTGCCCGTTTCAGCGGCGCTTCATTGGAACCGGTCAAGTAGGACCCCAGCACCATCATCGCCATCAGCTTCTTTCGGTCTGACCAATCGCACAGCACCTTACCCATGGCCATATGCGCCATATAGGCAGGGTCTTCCTCTTCGCCGATTGCGTAGCATTGCGTAGTCTCTACAGAAACGATCGGTGCTTGCACCGGGATGTCGTGGGTCTTTTCGCTGGCTTCAAACCGGGACAGATATTCATCCAATAATACCAATACCCGCTCCAGGGGCACTGCGCCGTCCAGGTAAATCCTGGCATTGGAAGGGTGGTAGTATTCCCGATGGGCATCCAGGAACTGTTCGTATGTCAGCTCCGGAATATGTTTCGGATCACCACCGGATTCATGGCAGTAGCAATTATCCGGGTACAGCATACGGTTCATGACATTGGCGATCAGCGTATCGCTGGAGGAAAAAGCGCCCTTCATTTCGTTGAACACAACACCCTTGAAGGCAGGCACTTTCTCACCTTCATGCAACTCATAGTGCCAGCCTTCCTGTTGGAAGATGTAGGGATTTTCATAAATTGCAGGGGCAAACACCGCATCCAAATAGACCTCGGTCAGATTCAGAAAATCCTGCTCGTTACGGCTGGATACAGGGTATACTGTTTTGTCCGGGAATGTCATGGCATTGAGGAAGGTATTCATAGAGCTTTTCAACAGCTCCACAAAAGGCTCCTTTACCGGGTATTTCTTGCTGCCGCACAGTACCGAATGCTCCAAAATATGAAATACACCGGTGTCATCAGAGGGCAATGTCTTGAAAGCAATGGAAAACAGCTTGTTATTCTCGTTGTTATCCAACCAAATCAGCTGCGCACCTGTCTGTACATGGGTCATTTCCCATAGCTTACCGCCCAGCTCCGCATTTTCCCGGATCCGGTCAATTCGAAAACCGTAGAGAGCATCTCCTGTCTTCATACTGCACCTGCCTTTTCCTGCTGCGCCAGATACTCGATAACACTATGGGCGGCCACATTGCCCTCGCCCACAGCCTTGGTATACTGATAGGGCCGTCCGGTGCAATCACCGGCAGCAAAGACACCGGGCAGGTTGGTAGCCATGGTCCGGTCCACAACGATCCTGCCGCCGTCCACCGCAATCTTAGGCAGCAGAGTTGCCAGGGACACACTATCCCGCAGGCAGAACACACCATCCACGGTCAAGGTATCGCCGCTTCGCAGCACCACCCCAGAAACCCGCTTTTCACCCACAATGGCTTTGGCTTTATCCTCCATGATCTTCACATTCTCAGGAAGCGTACCGTTCCCCTTATAGTTGGGGAAATAATACACGGTTTCCGCCAAATCGGCCAGATACTTCACCTCATGCTCAAACCGGGTGTTGTTACAGATGATAGCAATGGTCTTTCCTCTGTAGAGCATACCGTCGCAGGTAGCGCAGTAGCTGACACCCTTGCCCACCTTTTCCTGCTCACCGGGCAGTGTACCGGTGGTGGCAACACCGGTGGCCAGGATGATCGTTTTTGCCTCATAGAATTCACTGCCGGCCATGATGGCAAAGTGAGATCCCATGGATATAACAGAATTGACCATTTGCTCGATGATCTGCAAGCCCTTGGCCTTCACCTGGTTTTGGAAGGCAGCATTCAATTCCTCACCGGTCACATCCGTAAAACCAGGATAATTGGAGATTTTTTCAGCTTTGGTAACCTTATCACTGAGCTTCCTGCTTCCGATCCAAACAAAGTTTTTATTGTGGATTTTTAGATTCAGTGCGGCAGACAGGCCTGCAGGGCCTGTGCCGATGATTGCTGCATCATAAATCATTTGTGTATCTCTCCTTTGTAGAAAAACCGGACCGTGGCTGCGATTTGGCTGCCACAGCCCGGCTCTGCATCATTAACCGTAATAGTATTCGCCGATCTTTTCCACGACTTCGTCACGGTCCATCAGGCCGACAACGCGCTCTTTCAATTCACCATCCATCATGAAGAAAACGGTAGGCACAGCGTCGATCTCATTATCGGTGCCCAGCTTGGGCCAGAAGGTGCAGTTGACCTTGACGATATTCACGAAGGGCAGTTCGTAGGTGATCTCCTCCAGAATCTTGGAAAGAATCTTGCAGGGGCCGCAGGTCTCAGAATAGAAGTCCACCAGAACAAAGCCCTGGCTAGTCAGTTCCTGATAGTTATCGTAATTTGCAAGTGCGATCATGATAATTTCTCCTTTATAATTTGATAAGCGTGCGCTTCCAGCACATTGCGGTAATGTTCCGCGCAGGCCTGGCGGGCATAAGCATAATCCCATGCTGTAATTACTTTCGTACGCAGCGGGCTGCTCATACGGCAGCCTCCTGCAGGCGGCGAAGAGCCAGCTCCTCCAGTTCAACGATACAGCGATCGGCATACTGGTCCAGCAGATAACCCAGAACGGGCTTTTCCTGGCGCACCTGTGCTTCATCCTTACCGCCAACACCAATGTGTCGACCAATGTAGTCATCATAATCAGCAGCGGTCATCAGCTTGCCTTCTTGTTCCAGAATTGCCTGACCAAGCAGAGCGGATTTCAGAACAAGCTCTCCGGAGGCGCGCATGTTCTCTATCAGTTCTTCCTTTCCGCAACCGAAGAGTTCCCGGAACTCCCCGACGGGCATACTGTCAAAACCACCGTCGGCAAACATAGGATTCTGGTACAGTTCCTGCACCATTTTATCCTGAGCAAAGGCCAGTTCCTGTGCATCCAACGCAAATTCGGAGCTATCCAGAACTACCCGGGAAAGATAAGCAAACGCCTCATCTGCCGGGTCTTCCAATTCATCGGTAAACTGCTTGCCCTTGCAGTATTTTTGGATATCCTGAGCAGTCTGAATGCCGGGAATACCACAGCGCTGGGCCAGGGCATCATCCACCTCCGGCAGGTTTTCCCGACGGATGCCCTCCACGGTGACAGATACCGGCTGTTCTTTTACGGTAACAATACCGGTCTGGCCCACCTTCCAGCCGATGAGCTGATTTTCCAGTTCTTTGGAAAACAGACCCATACCAACCCGGATGGTGATATGCTCTTTGCAGAACCGCTTGCTCTCCGCTTGGCAGCTCAGCGTCACCATATCCTGCGGGGTAATTTCGCCGGCTTCCTCCACCGTGGCAAAACGGCGGCGGAAATTCAGAAGGTCTTTTTCATAAAGGGCTTCGTCCACAGTCAAAGGAATGCAAAATTGGGAAATATCCACCTTCCAGGGATCCGCAGCACGAATCAGTTTGGATTTCAAATAAAGAAATTCTGCCATTTGTTAACTTCCTCCTATATCAAACGGTGGCGAGTTCATGAAAGAACGCGCTGTGCTTTACCACATGATCAAAGCTTCCGCTGGCCTCGATCACGCCATTGTTGAGCACCACAATGTGGTCGGCTTTTTTGATCAGGTTCATATCATGGCTGACCATGATCACGGTCTTATTTTCCATCAGAGCATGAATGCCTTCCATGACCTCCTGCTCGCTGACCACGTCGATGCCGCTGGTCGCTTCGTCCATGATGAGATACTGAGGCTTGCGCATGATAATCCGTGCAATGGCCAGACGCTGCAACTCACCGCCGGACAGCTTTGTTTCGAACTGACTGATCTGGGCATCAAATCCTTCTTCCTTGGCTTGAATGAATTCATAGGCCTGGGCAAGCTGTGCAGCCTCGATCAGTTCTTCCTCTGTGTACGCTCGGTCCAGACCGTAGCAAATATTCTCCCGCAGGCTGCCCTTGACCATCTGATTGGTTTGGGACAGATAACCCACCGCGTCACGCCATTGCTGCAGATTCACATCCTGCAAGTCGGCGTCACCCAGTCGGATCGTACCGGAAGACGGATCGGTAAAGCGCTCCAGCAGCTTGACGATGGTAGATTTGCCGCTGCCGTTTTCGCCTACGATAGCAGTTACTTTGCCCTTGGGGATTACAAAGCTGATGTCTTTCAGAACAGGTGTTCCCTCGGTGTAAGCGAAGGAAACATTCTCGAACGTGATATCTCTGCCTTCTGCTTCCACAGCCACAGGCCCATCCAGCTTTTCGTCCTCCATCTCCGCAAGTCGGGCGATGGTGGAGCAGGCGCCGTGGGACAGCTTCAGACTCTGCCAAACGGCAGTGATCATGAAGGTGTTAGACATAAACAGCAGGAAATAGTTATAAAGATTGACCAATTGGAACATTTTCATCGAGCCGCTGCGAACCAGAGCGGATGCAACCACCAATAATATGATCTGGTTGACGTGCTGCGCCATAGCACCAATGGGGGCGGTAAAAATGAAGCGGTTCTCTCTGCGGACATCTGCCCTGTACTTTGCCTCATTGGCTTCGATGCCCTTGCAGTACTCCGCATCCTCCATACTGCAAGTCTTGATGTGCAGCAGGTTGGGAAGCCGCTCGCCGAAGAAGTTGGTGATGGCCGCATAAGCGGAATTGGTGATTCGCTCCATGGAAAACTGCAGCTTGCCGCAGATCCAGGAGGCCAAGATGGTCATGGGAATGGCTGTCAGCATGATCAGTGCCATGGTTTTATAGATCTTGTACATTCTGGCAAAGTTTGTATAAATACCGAAAATAACGGACCAAAGCTGAATGACGCAAGCCACAGCGGCATATGCGCCGGTGGTATCCTGGGTCACTCGGGACACAAAACGCTGAGGATCTTCCTTATGGAATACCTTCATAGGTAGATGGATCAACTTATGCCACACGGTGTGGCGCACATTTCTTGCGGTGATCACACCGCAGAATTCATTGACACTGCCCTGCACCGCTTCCGTGATACCATAGAATGCACTCATTAAGACGTAACCCCACAGGAAGCCGGCTTCTTCAATGGCACCGGTTTGGAGCTTGGAAGTGTAGGGCACCAGCAGGGATTGGGCTTCTTTCACTGCAAAGGACATCAGAAATACGACCAGCAGCCAGCCCCACGGCAGTTTTACCTTTCTGTAGAACTTAAAAAGGGTCTTCCAGGAGGCCGGGGCTTCTTGTGCGGTTTTATTCTTTTTGATCTTCATCTTTCCGTGCCTCCTTCCTCCTGCATCAGCTGCTCATAGAAGTCGCTGGTCAGCAGCAGGTCTTCGTGGGTTCCCTCCACTGCGCTGTGATCTTTACTCAGTACGACGATATGGTCCGCGCTGCGGATCGCTCTGGCCTGATGGGCAATCATAAGGATGGTCGCCTTGCCCCGCAGATTCTCGATAGCCTTCGCCACTTCTTCTGCAGAAATGATATCCAAACTCGCTGTAGGTTCATCCAGAATCAAATACTCGGCACCCATCAAAATGGCTCTGGCGATGGATATCTTCTGCTTCTGTCCGCCGGAGATCTTGGAGCCAAACTGGCCCACCTGGTGATCCAGGCCGTCCGGACAGCTATTGATAAACTCATCCACATAAACCAGCTTGGCTGCTGCCATGATCTCCTCGTCGCTTACCTCCCGCTTGATGCCGTAGAGGATATTCTCACGGATCGTGCCGGAGATCATGGGTGCTGACTGGGTCACAAAGGCGATCTTGCTGCGCCATGCTTTCAGCTCGTAGTTCTTCAGTTCGCTGCCGCAAAGCAAGATTCGGCCCGCATCGGGATCGTAGATCCGCTCCACCAGCTTCAAAACCGTGGACTTGCCGGAACCACTGTAACCTACCAGCGCTGTAGTCTTATTTTTAGGGATCGTAAAGGAGACCTCGTTTAGGGCCTGCGTTTCTCCATAACTGAAGGAAACATTATCGAAAACAATATCTCCGGATTCAACAGCTTCCTCAATGTAAGTCTCCAGACCTTCTTCTTTTTCATACAGAACATCCGTAACCTTGTTCAGCTGGCCCTGGATCATTTTCGTGTTCTCCCACATGCTGCCAAGCGTACCGACAAAGGACAACAGTACGCCGGAGTAGATGTAGAATGTGTACCATCCGGCAGGCGTCAAGGTGCTGTCCTTCAGCATTTGAATACCGATGGTAATAATTGCGATCTCAGGCAGGGCACCGAATAAAAAGCCGACGATCTGCTTGCCAAGGTCCAAGCCCACCGTGTTACGCTGGGCAGCATAGTATTCGTCAATGACCTTCTTGCCGCGGCGGCTTTCATAGCCCTGCTGGTTAAATGCCTTGATAACAGGCATACTGGCCACCAGTTCGCTGAGGTAATCCGTTAGATTGGACATCTTGAACTTTGCGGCATTTTGAAATTTTAGATTCAAGCGACCCATGATAAATGTGATCAGCAGGGACAATGGCACAAACGCCAGCATCAGAAAAGCAGCCTGTAGGCTAATATCGCTCATTTCCATGATCGTCAGGATCAGGTAGTAGATTTGGAATGCAACGGCCAGCACCACATCCATGATGAAGGCGTTAAAGCTGCCTGTATCCACAGTAATGCGGCTAAGCAGGGTACTGGGTGCGACCTTGTCATAATAGCTGGGCTTCATGCGCAGGATCTTTCCCCACAGTACATTCCGCAGATTTCGGTCGGTCTTGTAGCGGAAGAGATGATTGACATACAGACTGATCTGCGTCACTACGGTGATAGTCAATTCCACGCCAATGAACATAGCGATGCTCTCTACGCTGGCATCTCCGGTAAAGAAGTTTGCGTTCACTTGGGGCATTTTAATCAGTACAAACGTCTCTGCCACACTAATGATGATGTACAATAGCAGCGTGAAGTACGGAACATTTGCCACTTTCCAGGTATAGAAGAATCGCTTCCATACGCCTTTATGCTCGATTTTGGAGCCGGTGGTATCGCCGCTCTTCACATCAATGGGCGGTTTTTTCGGGCTGCGCCGAAACGGATTTCGGAAACGCTGGATCATTTTGTTTGCCATCTCTTTTTCCTCCCACCCGTTTTTTACCAATCCCGGGCTTTCTTTATTTTTGCAATATAGCGGTAAACACTTTGCTCAGAGATCTGCATCAGTTCGGCTGTTTTGGCCACAGCGCCTCTGAGATTGTAGGCGCCCATATCGTACAAATCGCAGATTACTTCCTGCCGTTCTGCCAGTGTCATTCTGGCAGGCGCATCACGGAAGCTCCGGATCACCTCCGTAACGGTATCCAGGGACAGCTCCCTGGCGGCAGCCCTGTATGCCGCCTCCGGCGCCTCCTCTATATCCTCGGTGCAGAACTGAAGCATATTCGCAGCGAAGCCCTCCATCTTCAGAAACAGGTCGCAGCGCATACTGAGCCAAAGGGCGCCGATCACAGTCCCTTCAGCGTTGCGGATAAAAAACACAGATACCTTCAGCAGCTTATCGAAGTCTAACTGAACGGGACAGTTGGTAAGAGTCTGTCCTGCCTGCACCGGCTGGTGATCCAGGGAACTTACTACCAGCTCCCGGATCTTCTCCTGGACTTCGCTGAATCGTTTGGACCCGGCAACTATGGGAAGCGCGGGATCCGTCAGATCAAAAAGACCTGCTTCAAAGGTGTTTCCCAGAGTGTCTGCCAGGAACTTGACCATTTTTGCGTATTGCTCCAATTCACCACACATATGCTGCACCTTCTTTATAATGAATTAATATTATTATACCATCTGACGGGGGTAAGTCAATAAAAGCAAGAGAATTTTTTATCATTATGAGAATAAATTCTTATTTTTTATTGACTTAGCCAGTTAGGAGTGCTATAATTCTATAAACACCGTATGGTGGGAAGTTATTTTTTAAGGAGAGAAAGCAATTATGAAAAAAATCATGGCACTGGTCCTGGTTCTGGTTATGGCTCTGGGCCTGATGGCCGGCTGCGGTAACGCATCCTCCGGCGCTGACGGTGATAAGATCAATGTCAAGCTGATCCTGGTGCTGGAAGACAAGACCGAAAAAACTTACGATCTGAACGTCACCAAGGATTCCAACCTGCGCGACGCTCTGCTGGAAGCTGGGCTGATCACTGAAGAAGAGCATGCTGCTCTGTTCGTTTCTACCATCGACGGCAACACCGCTTCTTTTGAAGAGGGCTACACCTGGATGGTTACCAACGAAAAGGATGAACAGATCATGGGCTTCTTTGAAGAGATCATCCTCACCGACGGCCAGACCATCAAGCTGACCCACTACCTGGTTCCTCAGTTCGACTAATTCTTTATCACTTGTTTATACATAATTAAGGGGCTGTGCACGCCGCGAAAAGCCTTTTCTTTGTTTATAGCGGTGCAAACAGGTGGCAATTCGCTTTGAATCGCCACCTGTTTTATTATCTTAGGAATGTGAAGTTTTCGGTATTAGAATGTTCCGGGGCATAGTGGAAGTCCAGCAGGTCAAAGGACTTCACATCCTCCGGATTTGTAATTTGGTTCTGAGCCATGTAGCGCACCATCTCGCCGCGGGCCATTTTGCACATGGTAGCCTTTTCCACGACCTTTCCGTTCTTCATTTCGCCAAAAGTGCAGGTTAGGAAGCGGACAGAATCCGGCACATATTTGGAAACCGCAGCGCTGTACTCTTTGGACGCCAGATTCACGATACAGCCAGTTTCGTTCAATAGCTCCCGGGCAAGAGAATCTCCCCAGAACGCATAGAGGTCTTTTGCGCCGTCTACAGAGAGCTTTGCCTGCATCTCCAAGCGGTACGGTGTCACGCCGTCAAAGGGGCGAAGGATGCCATAAAAGCCCGACAGGATACGAAGATGCTCCTGGACATAGTCAAATTCCTGCTGGGTAAACACGCCGGGAGCCATGTGCTGATAAGCGATCCCCTCATAAGCAAGGATTGCGGGAGTCAGGTTTTTCCGCAAATCCATACGCTCCAGCCGTGTTGCATTCAAGGCGGCGATCTGATCGTTGCACTTCCAGAGCTGCTTCAGTGCGGCATCGTCCATCCCCTGCAGCACTTCCAGAAGAATCTGTGTTCGGTTCAAAAACACGGGGTAATCCACCCAAGGCAGGCTGTCGTCAACAATCATCTTCTTGGCAGGCGATAGAATAATTCTCATAGTCTTGTTTCCTTATGGTTGATAATTGATATTGGCCTTGCGTGCCTGGGCACAGAGATCCTTTTTCTGGATGGTGTATTCTTTCCCATCCTTGACAAAGTGGGTACCAAGCTGCCGAAATTCAAAGGCTACGCCTTTTCGGATGCAGCTTTCCCGTACCTTTAGTACCCAATCATAGTACAGAGGCCGTGCGTAACGGTCGGACTCTCCGCCGACCACAACCAGCTCCACGCCGTCAAGATAGGGTTCAATATCCATCTGAGAAATCATGGGCTGGCAGATGATATTTTTGTGCTTGATGGGCAGCATCGCAAAAATGGGTAAACGGATGTCCGCTGCGTGCTGGTTTTCCACAGTGCAGCCAACGATCACATTGTCGTAGCCCTCACCCCAGTCCGCTGGGACGCAATCTAAGAATCGCTCAATGCGCTTTGTCAGGAACAGAAAAATCAGGTCAGAACGCTCCTTGATGATTTCCCAGCAGCGTCCACGCCAGGCGTCCGCATCTTCCAGCAAAAAATCCGTGGAAAAGCACAGGTAGACCAACTGTCCTGATTTCATCCGGTATTCTCCGTTTTTCTTACGCTCTACCGGCGCATCAAAATTCTCTGCGGGGACAATTCGATCGGTGTCCACACCTCGCTTGGCGTCACCCTTGTGGATATAACAGAAGCGGCAGCCCTCGCTGTATCGGTGGCATCCACGCCACGGATTCCACATCGCCATTACACATCTCCGGCAAGATAGGCCAAAATCTCATCGGCGTTGGTGTCGGGCTTGACCTTGGGCATGACCTTTTCGATGATGCCTTCTTCGTTAATCAGATAGGTACTGCGTACCACGCCCATGCTGACCTTGCCGTAGAGCTTCTTTTCCTGCCAGACACCGTACTGTTCAATGACGGCGTGGTCAGGGTCGGACAGCAGCACAAAAGGCAGGTCATACTTTTCGGCAAATTTCAGGTGGGATGCAACACTGTCCTTGCTGATACCGATAACCACCACATCTCTGGATTTGAAACCCTCGTAGCTGGCAGCAAAGGCGACAGCCTCCCGGGTGCAGCCGGGGGTGTTGTCCTTGGGATAAAAGTACAGCACCACTTTCCTGCCCTGAAAATCGGACAGGCTGACAAGGCTTCCGTGCTGATCCTGCAAAGTAAAATTAGGGGCTTTTGTTCCAACTTCTAACATTTTGATTTCTCCTTTATTTCTCGATTTCCCAAACTGGAAGCAGTTAAAATTTTTTCAGTTTCTGCGATATCCTTCTCAATCAGCGGACGCATACTGTCCTTATATTTTGACAAATCCGCACTACGCAAGCTCCATAATATCTTTTCAGCATACTGCGGCTTTGCCAAACCAACCTGAGCAAGCGCCTTGATGCACTGTCTGGCTGTAATTGGCTTTTCGTCCGTGATATGCGCAAGATAATCATCAAGAATTGCATCAAACCGGTTTTCCTCATCCCACTGGGCATTGGCAGCAAGAATGTGTAGCACTCGGTTCCTTACCAATGACTTTGGATGGCTCAGGAGCGACGCAAACGTATCGAAGTATTCATACCATGCATCCGTTTCCTGGCTTTCGGAGATGATTTTATCAGCCAAAGCACACGCGTATTTATCATCTTTTAGCGTCAGTTTTGTAATCATGCTTTCTTTCATCGTGAATCACCACACAAGTTTCAATTCGCCTCTGTTTGAAAAGCTTCTCATTGCCAACTGACATTGTATTCATCGTCGATCAGGCGGTACTCCCAGCCATATTGCTTGCAGAGTATCAAATTCCGTTCATTCTCCCGGATGAGCTTCTGTGCATTCAGTCCGCTGTCATCCATACGGTTCTCAATGTGGCTGGCATGATTCTTGATATCCGCGAAGTGCGTTTCAATATATTGTCCGGACATGACGAGACATACACAGCGGATTTCTTTCCGGTAGGTTTCCGCAAAGTCCTTTTTCCAATCAAAAGGGATGTAACAGCCCTCCACAATGAGATTCTGTCCATTCTCGATAGCGGTCTTCACCATTTCCCGGACGATGGGCCAGAGATAGTCTGTCAGCTTGTCATCGTCCATGGGGGTCAGTTTCGTCTGGCCGCTGCGGATCAGACCCATTTTCAGATGGTCGATGGACAGATAGGGATACTGGTATTTCTCCAGCAGGCGCTGGGCAAGCAGTGTTTTCCCGGTATGGGAGGCTCCGCCAATCAGGATAATCACAAAATCAGCTCCTTACAGCTTCTTTGTAAAGCAAATGATTCGGTTTGCTTCCGCAAATCCCACGCGCAAGTGGAATTGGAGACTTTGTGTATTGTCCAGTTCGCAGTCACTGGCAAATTCGGTACAGCCCTTGGTCTTGGCCCAGCTTTCACAGGCAGCCAAAAGTGCTTTGGCAACCCCCTGTTTGCGGTAGGCATCCGCCACATAGATACCCTCTAAGTAGCCAACCGGGGAAGAATCCGTTCCTTCTACATAGTCGCAGCGCAACTGGCATTGAGCGAAACCAACGGCAGTTTCCTGGGCAAATGCCAGGAAAAAGGCTGCATCCGGCTTTGCGATCATATCCGCAAATTCTGCGCGCATTTCATCAATCGTATGGTTGGGCCAAAGCTGGCAGGCCAGTTCCGCCAGTATGGCGAAATCCTTGATTTCCGCTTTTCGGATCATATGCTCCCTCATTTCCGTTTCCGCAGTTCCGGGCGGAGAGCCTTATACTTTTGCTTCCACTCGTCCGAAATTCGGAAAGAATCGCAGATTTTCTGGATGGCTTTGCCATTGATATTGTATTTCAAATCGTTTTTCCGGAACCAGTCATACACCGCTTCCGGCTCATGGATTGCCAACTCCGCAATGAGCCAGCCTTCCGCCATCTGGACATAGTAGGCTTCATCATCGTGCATCAGCGGCAAAAGCTGCTCGGCGTGTCCCTTGCACAGCCGGGAGATAAACAGCACATAACCCCAGCGGCGGATGAAGGGATCCTCTGCGTGGATGTATTCCTTTGCGTAGCTGAGTGCCACATCAAAATCCAGATCCGCCACATAAGAGATTAGCTGGTCGGTATGCCACCAGTCGGAAAAGAGCAGATTCTCATGAATGAACGCCATGCGCTCGTCCGCATTCCTGATCTGTTCCAGCGTCACATAGTAATAAATCCTGTGGAATTGCTGCTCCGTGAGTATGTAAGGGCGCAGCGCGGACACATCCCCTTTCTGCTTCACATACTTCCGAATCAGCCTGTCCACATCTCCGGTTTTATATTGCTCCGGCAGGGCATCCAAGTCTTTTTGAACCTGCTCTTTGGTGAGTTTCATGTTGTTTCCTCCAGATAACGCACAGCCTTTCGGGTGCTGTGGGCGTACTCGATTTCCGAGTGCGTACTTTCTCCAATGTATCCGCCGACATTGATGACGAAAACCTCGTCCGCCATGTCGATCTTCCGCTTGTGCATATCGTCCAGCATGATTTTGGTCTTGGTCAGCGTGTCTTCGGACATTCCTTCCCAAACCTCGTCATCTCCGGAGTGTCCGAACAAGCCAACGCTGATCACAATATTGCCTTCCAGCGTTAGTTTCTTCTGCGCTTCCATAAATGCTTCTTTGAAGCGTGTACTTCCGCACAGGGTAATCACCTTGTATTTACCTACCATGATACATTCTCCCCTAGTTTCATGCTTTTCTTTCCTCTCCGTCAAATCCTAATTTAGACTGTCTGCTTTCGTAAGCAAACCGGCAAATCGTTATTTGACAGCCTGATACCTTTGGTGTAGGGCGGGGGCTTGCTCCCGCCCTACGATAACAAATCGTTAAACACCATTTTAACGACAAGCTTTCGAAAGCCGATAACCGAAATATCCAACGGCGATGCTGCTGGTATTGGTCTGTTTGCTACTGATTTGGTGATTTTTCTATGGGTTTATAGTATTGATTAACCGCTTTTCTTGCTTCTTTTCCCAACTGGAAGTAGTGATCATATGTTCCGAACGGTTCCGGTTCACCAAGTTTACTGTATGTGATCACCTCAATGGATGGTAGCAGAAAACGGGAACTTTTTCTTAATTCGGCAATCTCGTTCCACTTGAATGCCCAAAGCTGTGTTCCTGATCTATGGCATTCAATTCCGTCTTCGTTGATTGTAATGAATTCTTTTTCAAGCAATGGGGTTACCAGAACAAGAACAACGAACGGAAATGAACATAGCAAAGATGTCCCTATTCCAGAAAACGGACTCAACACTAAGGACAGCAGAACAATGAAAGCACAAGCAACCGTCCTCTCATAAAATAGCAGAGCGTTTTTACGAAATGTCATATGGTCACCCCGCACAAATCCTAAGAATAATCGAATTAATTATATCACGCCAATGCCCCAAAGGATAGAATGAATTTCCTTATCGCATCCCCAATCTTACTTTTACTATACCACATCGAACAATCGTTCGCAACAATAAATTGTGCCAAGGCAACTGCATTTCTGTGGTTTTTCAAAAGAAAATACTTTCTTTTTCCCCACTTCCAAGCGAACATCACACAAAATTTTGGAGGTGTTAACTTGTTACCCGTTACCGAAGCAATGAAAGCCTATATCGGGAACCGGAGATCGTCCATTCCTGCGGGGAATTGGACAGGATTTTCAAACTTGCATAATGGATCCGTAAAACACAAAACAGCCCCTGCTGTTCATCCTCGGCAGTAAGGGCTGTTTTCTTTATGCAAAATCTAATTCTCTGACTGTGCCCTTCCGGTCACGCTGAACCCATTTCTCCGGCTCTCTGCATGGAAAGAAATGATTTATCCATCCAGTGTTTCGTCACCGGATTCTTCCAATAACCACGGGATCGCGTAGTCAGCCAGATACTGCTTGATTTCGTTCTTCAACTGTTCGCAATCGGTAGCGGAAGTAAGGCTCCACCATTGGTCGGATTTGTATTTGGGACACAGTCCTTGGGGCCTTTTACGCGAATACAGATCGCACTCGTACTCTTTGAACTTCGGATCGATCACATCAGAGGAGTGGGCATACTTCTTTCCGACATTTATCGTAAACCGCAGGTCGGAAGCGTCATTCCACTGTGATTTCTGGAAGTTGATGATCACGCCTTTTGAAATTGGCGTTCCGTCAAAGAACAATCTGAAATTCTGTCCGTCCTTCTTCCATCCATCCGGTTTCAGCAATTCTTTGTGAATGTCAGAAAGAATACCGCGGAATCGCCCGCTCAAATCTGCTTCAGGGTTCATCTTACGCACCTCGAATTCTGAGATCAAACTGTCTGCCTCTTTGCGCGTACCGATCATATCATAAAACAAAACGCACCGCAACCATTTTATCCGGCTGCGGGGAATCCGGAGGAAATGACCCGGCACGCGCAAACCATTACGGCGGAGTACCTCAGAATAGCCCTGTAATAGAAAGATGGTCCCTGCCAACGCAGAGACCATCTCCGACAAATGATTCTTTTTTCACTGCCTACTTGACAGGGGGCGCATCAGCGCGGTCCCGGATGATCCGTCAGCATCTTGCCATGCCGTCGACCCGCAGGACAACGCCTGTGATATACGAAGCCTCGTCAGAGGCCAGGAACACAAAGGCGTTGGCAATATCCTCAGGCTGTCCCAGGCGTTTCAGCGGGATCTGGGCAATCAAAGGCTCGATCACCGACTTGGGAACCGCCTTCATCATGTCGGTTTCCGTGATGCCCGGTGCCACGGCGTTGACCCGGATCCCCTTGGGCCCCAGTTCCCGGGCCAGCGACAAGGTCAAACCGTTGACAGCAAATTTCGAGGTCGGATAGGCCAGACCGCTGGGCTGACCGTATACACTGACCATAGAGGAGGTATTCAGAATGACACCGCTCCCCTGCCGGATCATCACACCGGACACTGCCTTTGTGGCATGGAACATGGCCTTGACATTCAGATCCATGACCTTTTCAAACAGTTCATCCGTATAATCCGTAAATTTTGTGCTGTCGGACATTCCGGCGTTGTTCACCAGAATATCAATGCGCCCATAGCGAGCCGCAATATCCGCGAAAGCTGCCTCCAGATCAGCGGGATCCATCAGATTGGGGCAGATCCCCTCTACGCTGGCGCCGGGGTATTTCTCCTTCAACGCGGCAACGGCCTTATCCGCGGTCTCCCGGCGGCTGGCAGCCAGAATGACCGCGGCACCCTCCCGCAAAAACGCGTCCGCTGTGGCAAATCCGATGCCCCGGCTTCCGCCGGTCACAACAGCGACCTTATCCTTCAATCTCATTCTTAAAGCACCTCCCGTATAAAGTATTCCTATTGTATGCTTTTCTCCACGGAATAACCCCAAAAACGCAGGTACCCCACTCCGCACGCAGAGTGGGGCGCTATGATCAGAAAGAACAGGGCCGGAAATCACAGAGAAATCCCGAATATCCGGCTGAATGGATGATCAAACGCTGCCCTTTTCTCATACCCATCCTCCTCGTTTCAGGGAGATCCGCTAAAATTATGGTAAAACGATTCTGTGAAAAAGTCAAGAAAAAATTGACCGCTCCAAAAGCGTTCCCACAGGTGTCGTGCGCCATCGTTTTGCCCATTCCCGAGGACGGCACGCCTGTTGTCTGATCCCCAATATTCCGGACCGCTCCCTGTCGCCGGGGAGCGGTTTTTTGTCCGTCGGCTATTGCAGCGGGGCAGAATTGTGATATAATGTACAAAAACGGATGAAAAGAGGTCTTTTCCATGAAGCTGATGATTGTCCGCCACGGCGACCCGGACTATGCCCGGGATTCTCTCACCGAAACCGGCTGGAAGGAAGCGCGGATGCTCTCCGAAATGCTGGTAAAAAAGCCCGCGGACTACTACTATGTTTCTCCCCTGGGCAGGGCAAAGGATACCGCGTCCTGCACCATGAAAAAGCTGGGACGGGAGGCCGTGGAGCTGGAGTGGCTGCAGGAATTTACCGGACGCGTCCGCAAGCCAAACATCCCGGAGGAGGATTCCATTGCCTGGGACTGGCTGCCCCAGGATTGGACGAAGGATGCGCGGTATTTCAGCGACACAGCGTGGCGGGAGACCGAGATCATGCAGGCGGGAAACGCCGTGGAAAAGTATGACGAGGTCATCCGCGCCCTGGACGGTCTGCTGGCGCGGCACGGCTATGTCCGGGAGGGGCGGTACTACCGTGCCGTCGCCGCGAACAACGACACTCTGGTGTTTTTCTGCCATTTTGGACTGGAATGCGTGCTGCTCAGCCATCTGCTGAACGTGTCTCCCATGGTACTGTGGCACGGATTCTGCGCCGCCCCCAGTTCCGTCACCACCGTGATCACCGAAGAACGCCGGGAGGGCATCGCCTATTTCCGCACATCCAGGTTCGGGGATGTTTCCCATCTCTACGCCCACGGCGCGGAACCCTCCTTCTCTGCCCGGTTCGTCGAGAAGCACGGCAACGAAGGAGAACGGATGGATTGACCCTTTTGGGGTGAAATGCCCGGACTTCTTTCCGGGATGGGATACAGAATATGGATTCCCAGGGAGGTTCCAATGGAAACCAGAGAGGACAAATTCGAGGGGATGCTTCAGGCGGTACTCGCCCGCTACCGGGACACCGTTTTGAAAATGGACGCTCTGAAAGCCGCCGGCAAGACCAAAACCGTCACTTTCCGCCAGCTTATGGGAGATAAGCTGACCTATCAGAATATGCTCATCATGTATCAAATCCACGGTCTCATCGACGGTTCCTGGAGAACCGACGGTGAATCGTAAGCCCCGGGAAGCATCCCCCTTGCCCGATAAATATGCCGTCATTGCGAAAAACGCAACGACGGCATATTTCTGTTTTCACGATACCATCCACGGAAACGGTGCTTTTCCCATCTCATTCCGTTTCATAAGGCCAATCAATGATCCCGCCGAATTCCCGGATTTTCGTGTAGCCCAGGCTCACCAGAATCTGCGCGGCATTCTTGCTCCGTCTGCCGCTGCGGCAGTACACCAGGATCAGCCGGTCTTTGTCGGGAAGCTCCGCCTCCGCTCTCTCCGCAAGCTCGTAGTCCGGGATCAGGATCGCGCCGGGGATGTGCCGCTCCGCGAATTCCGCTTCCGTCCGCACATCCAGGATCACATACCCGGTCTCGGTGTCCATGATCCGTTTTGCTTCCTCCGGGGTGATGTTCATATACACTTCCTCCATGGGTTCTTCCGTTTTCGGGCCGCATCCGCCCAGCAGCAGGAACAGGCACGCAAGTAGCATACAAGCCGTCTTTTTCATCGGTTCTCTTCTCACGACAGCAGCATCCGGTCGTTGTCCAGGTTCTTACCCACCTGCTCCCGGAACCGCAGCAGCAGATCTTCCACCGTCATCCGCTTCCGTTCTTCTCCCTGTAGATCCAGCACGATCCTGCCGTGATCCATCATCAGGGTGCGGTTGCCCAGCTCCAGCGCCTGCTGCATATTGTGGGTGACCATCAGCGTGGTGATGCGGTTTTCGGCAACCACGCTCTTTGTGATCGCCAGTACCTTTTCCGCCGTACCGGGATCCAGGGCAGCGGTATGCTCGTCCAAAAGCAGCAGCTTGGGCGGGTTGATGGTCGCCATCAGCAAGGTAAGCGCCTGGCGCTGTCCGCCGGACAGCAGCCCCACCGGCTGGCGCATCCGATCCTCCAGTCCCATGCCCAGCAGCGCCAGCTTCTCCCGGAACAGCGCTCTGTCCGCTTTGGACAGGTGGGAAAACCAGCCGCCGCGTCCCGCTGCCAGCGCCAGATTCTCCTCGATGGTCATGTGAGGCGCGCTGCCCCGCATGGGATCCTGAAAGAGCCTTCCAATGCTTTTGGCGCGGATAAACTCCGGCTGGAAGGTGATTTCTTTCCCATCCAGCTCGATTTTCCCCGAATCCGTCAGAAAGCTGCCGCTGATGGCGTTCAGCATGGTGGATTTTCCGGCGCCGTTGGAGCCGATGATGGTTAGAAAATCCCCGGGATCCAGGTGCAATGACAGGTTTTCCAGCGCCGGCTTTTCATTGACCGTGCCGGGATTGAAGGTCTTGGAAACATTTTGCAGGGTCAGCATCTTATCTTCCTCCCTTTTCTGCCCGGTAACGGCGGAGCATCACGGGAAGCCGGCCTCTCAGATAGGGCACCGAGATTGCCAGAATCACAATCAGGGAGGACACCAGCTTCAGCATAAACGCGGGCATATTCAGCCGCAGGGCGACGGTATACACCAGCCGGAATGCGAACGCGCCTGCCACCATACCCACAGCCCGCTTGAAAATACCGCCTTTGCGAACCAGGGTGCCGCCGATGAGCAGGGATGCCAGCGCCACGGTCAGCATTCCCGTGCCGATGTCGATGCTCACGGATTTCTGCATCTGGGCCAGCAGGCAGCCGGACAGGCCGGTGAGGGCGTTTGCCGCGCACAGGCCCACGGTTGTTGTAAAAACGGGGTTGATGGAGGAAGAACGAACCATGTCGGGGTTGTCGCCGGTGGCACGGATCGCCAGACCCAGCCGGGTGTTGAGGAACACCACCAAAAATCCCACCGCCAGCGCCACGGCGATGAGCACCACCACCAGCTTATACTGTCCGGCAAGGAAGGTTTCCGCCAGCAGGCTCTTTGCCGCGGTAAAAACCGTGTCGGTCTTGTTCATGTTCAGCAGCGACGTGCCGCCCATCACGGCGATATTCACGGAATACAGTCCCGTATTGACTATGATGCCCGAAAGCAGGCTGTCAATTCCCATTCTGGTCTGCAAAAAGGCGGTGACGAAGCCGGAGCAGACCCCCGCGGCCATGGCAGCCGGCAGCGACAAGTACGGATGACCCGCCAGGGCAACCATCGCGCCCACCGTCGCGCCCAGGGTAAAGCAGCCGTCCGTGGACAGGTCGCAGACATTCAGCATGGAATAGCTCAAAAACAGCGCCAGCACCGTCAGGGAGCAGGTCAGTCCCAATTCCAGGGCGGTCTGTCCCAGGGACAGGATCCCAGAAAAATTCATGTTCTTCCTCCTCGAAGTTTGTTATCCCAGATCGTCAAAGGATTCCGCGAAGGTAATGGTCTGCACCCGGGTACACAGAGGGGCAAACAGGGCTTCCACATCCTCGAATCGATAGCCCAGGGCAGCGCAGGTCTCGGTGTTGACGGTGGCGGTGCCGTTGTCAAAGGTCAGCACCGGGGTCTGGGCGGGTACCGCGCCGTCCAGCAGAATTTTGGCAGCCATGTTGGCGGTCTCCACACCCAGGTTGGCGTAGTCCACGCCGTAGCCCAGGAACGCGCCGTTCAGCGCGAAGGAGTCCGCGCCGGTGTAGTGGGGAATCCCTGCGTCGATCAGCTTCTCGTAGATGGACAGCTCCGCTTTCATGACGGTGTTGTCCGTGGGTGTAAAGACGGCATCCACGCCGTCGGCAATCAGCGCCTCCACCGCAAGGACGATCTCATCGGGGTTTGTCCCGGTGCGCTCCACATACGCAACGCCCTTGCCATCCAGGAATGCCTTGGCGCCGGCGATGGGCGCCGTGGAAGCGTCCTGTCCGATGTCGTACAGCAGGCCGATTTTGGTCGCGTTGGGATTCTGGGCAAAGATCAGGTTCATCACCGCCGCGGTATCCAGAAAATCGGAGGTGCCGGTGATATTGGCGCCGGGGGCTTCCAGCGAATCCACCAGGCCGGCGCCCACGGGATCGGAAACCGCCGCGAACACCACGGGGATCTGGTTGTCTTCGGTGGCAGCCTGCATGGCCATGGCCACAGGGGTTGCCACGCCGATCATCAGATCCACATTGTCTGCCGTAAAGTTGGCGATGATCTGGTTCATCAGATTGGCATCCGCGTTGCAGTTGTCATACCGGATCTCAAAGGTCACATTTCTCTCCTTCCCGATTTGGGCAAGCTGGCTGCGGATATTGTCCACGATCTGGTTCAGCGACGCGTCATCCACATAGTTGCAGATGCCGATGGTAAACACATTGTCCCCTTTTTTTCCGGTGCAGGCACACAGGGTCAGCAGCATGGCCGCCGCCAGCAGCACAGACAGGATCTTCCTCATTGCGTTCGTGTTGGTTTTCATTGTGTATTCCTCCAAAAAAGTTGATTTTCAGGTGGCTGATGGAGGGGCTGCCTGCCACGCAGCCTTAGAAATCAAAAAGAGCTTCTGCCCCAAAACATGGGACAAAAGCTCTCACTTCTGCGATACCACCCAAATTGACATCAAAGATGTCCGCTCGCTTCACGCGCCATCACGCGTCCCCGATGGATAACGGGAGGGTTCCCGTCGGCATCTACTAGGTTGCCCGTTCAAGCCGCCCTCAGAAGTCCATTCACACGGATGCTCCTCACCCTGATCCCACCATCCAGGGCTCTCTGCGGATTCACAAAACCGGCTACTTCTCTTCCTCAAAGGTTTACGATATAACCAAAGCTTTCGCTTTGTTTTTGTTATTGTACTCACCCCGGAGACATTTGTCAACCCCTGATTCCAAATTTTTTCCGGGGCAGCCTGTCAAACAGACCGGCAAGCAAACGCAAGCCGCCGGCGCAGGAAGGTACGGCAGGCTTGCGTTTGCGTTTGATGATGACGGTTCCGGGCTTTATTGACCCTCTGCGGCCTTTTTGCGCTTGGCTTCTTCCTCTTCCTCCAGCACCCGGTAAGCGACCTTGCCCACCAGCGTCTTGGGCATATCCTCCCGGATCTCAATGTCATAGGGCATGGCATATTTGGCGATATGCTTTTTGCAGTATTCCATCAGTTCGGTCTTGGTCTGCCCGGGCTCCGGGGCCTCCTGGGTCAGCTTGACAAAGGCCTTGACCTTCTGCATCTTGTAGGGATCCGGCACGCCGATGACACAGCTCATCTGCACATAGGGATGGGCATCCAGGATGTTCTCAAGCTGGCTGGGATACACGTTGTAGCCCGAGGTGATGATCATCCGCTTGGCCCGGCCCCGGAAGAAGATGAAGCCATCCTCGTCCATCATTCCAAGGTCGCCGGTATACACCCAGGTCAGTCCGTCCGCGTGGTGCCGCAGGGTCTGGGCAGTCTCCTGGGGATGGTTCATGTATTCCCGCATGACGGTGGGGCCAGCCAGCAGGATCTCTCCCTCCTGCCCATAGGGCAGCTCTTCCTCCGTGCCGGGCTTGACCACCTTGATGTAGGTGTCCGGGAAAGGCAGGCCGATGCTGCCTTCCTTGAACATATGGGGCGGTGTCAGGCAGCAGGCGGTGACGGTCTCGGTGGTGCCGTAGCCCTCCCGAACCTGGATCACGGCCTTGTGGTCATACAGGAATTTGTCGAATTTCTTCTTCAGCTCCACGGAAAGGGAGTCGCCGCCGGAGAACACGCCCTTCAGGCAGCTCAGGTCAGCGCCATCCATGGAGGGCAGCCGCAGCAGCGCTTCATAGAGGGTAGGAACACCCGCGATGAAGTTGCAGCGGTATTTCACAATCTGCTTCGCGTAGCTCTGGGCGGTAAATCTGGGGATCAGGATGCACCGGCCGCCCTGGGACAGCATGGTATGGACGCACACGCCCAGACCGAAGCCGTGGAACAGAGGCATGGCAGCCAGCATCTTGTCGCCGATACGGAACATGGGATTCGCCGCCATAACCTGCTGGCCCAGGGCGTTGAAGTTCTTGTTGGTCAGCACGATGCCCTTGGTGGTGCCGGTGGTGCCGCCGGAGTAGAGGATCACGGCGGGATCATCTGCCTTGCGTTCCGCCTTGAAATTGTAGAAGCAGGCTTTGCTCAGGCGCATGAAATCCTTCCACATGATGACAGGGGCATCCTTGGGAATTTTCTTCACCTTTCTGCCCTCGGTGAGCATATAGCCCGCCTTTACCGGCGTGGACAGGGCATCCTTCACGCTGGCGATGATGATATTCACCACCCCGGTGTTTTCCCGGACGTTCTCGAACTTATGGTAGAACTGGTCCAGCGTAATGGCGGTGACGGACTGGGATTCGTTGAGGTAGAATTCGATCTCCTTCTCCGCGGAGAGGGGATGGATCATGTTGGCGATGGCACCCACCAGGTTTACGGCGTAGAACATATAGATGGCCTGGGGGCAGTTGGGCATGGCAATGGTGACCTTGTCGCCCTGCCGGACACCGATGGTTCGCAGTGCCTTGGCGCACTTCACGGTCTCCTCCACCAGGGTTTCGTAGGTAGTGGATTTGCCCATAAAGTCAAATGCCACATTTTTCGGATACTTCTGTGCGATCTGTTCCACCGCCTCGAACATGGTACCCTCAAAATAGTCCAGATGCAGGGGCAGGTCTCCCAAATGGTCTGCCCAGGGTGTCTTTGCGGTAATCGGTTCCATTTTTTCTCCTTTTTATTTGTAGTCAAATCCGCTGGGCTCCCCCAAAGGACGATCCAGCAGCTCAGGGTGCGTGAAGATGTATTTGACCAGCTTCAGGCTCCGGGCAAAGTAGAACCCGTCGCCGATGCGCTCATCCAGCGTGGCGCCCACGTCCACCACATCCCGGATCTGCCTGGTGCCGTCGGGCATCAGCATCTCCTCTTTATGTAAGGTGCCCAGGGTGATCATGATGCTGTTGGTGCCGTAGTTGTTCAGATGATGGTAGATCGAGGGGCACTGGATGCTGCCCAGGTTGCTGGTCAGGATGGTGGTGTAGTTGGGATCCCCCTCGGTCAGCGCCTTGGGGACCCAGCCCCAGAAGTCCAGAATCCGGATCAGGCGGATAATGGGGATCAGCAGGATCCGGGGGATCCTGGCAAAGAGATCCAGCATCTCATCCACCCCGCCGGTGGCATGCTCGCTTTTCCGGGTTTCCCGCACATCTCCCACGATCTTCCGGCTCAGGCTGTCCAGGGTATCCTCCTCCCCGGGGACGAACACCATCAGCGATTCTTCCCCATCCTCGGTGAAGCGGCGCTTGCACACGAAGCTGATGCTGATTTCGTCACGCTCGTAGATCCGGTGTCCCTGAATGAAACGGTTCATCAGCGGGCGCTCCCTGCACATACGGGCAAGGCACAGCACAAAGGCGTGAAACACGGTGGTCTTATACCCCGGGTGCTCCGCGTTTTTCTTCGCCAGATACTCCATCAGCGGTGTGGCATCCAGCTTGTCGTTCAGGTAGACCTCGCAATCCGTGCGGTTGGGCATCAGGTGCGCCATAACGGTCTGCAGTCCCGGCGTTTCCCGTACCCAGCGGGCATCCCGGCGGTCACCCCAGCGGCGTTTTCTCTTTTCCATGGCAAAAAGCCCTCTCTCTTTCTTTGTTTTCGCCCGGCAAAGGCGAACTACGCGGTTGGGTCATGTCACAAAACCTGTACAATATAGCCCTTCAGATACCAGCTTGTGTCGCTGTACAGCGCCGCGGGATGATCCCGGCTCTGCATCAGCGGCTCCAGCAGCAGCACTTCCCTGCCGGCATCCGCCGCCGCTTCCTTCAGCATCCGCAAAAACAGCGGCGCGGTCATAAACTGGCTGCAGGAGAAGCTCGCCAGATACCCGCCGGGCTCCACCATCTTCATACAGCGCAGGTTCAGCTCCTTATACCCCCGGTAGGCGGCGTCCAGAGCCTTACGGCTCTTGGCAAAGGCCGGCGGGTCGCAGATGATGAAGCCGTACTTCTTCCCTGCCTCCCATTCCTCTTTCACCAGGTCAAACACATTGGCCTTCACCGTGGTGATCCGGTTCGAAACACCGTTGCGGCGGGCATTGTCTTCCAGCATGGCCAGCACCTCACCGCTGGCATCCACCGATTCCACGGAAGCCGCGCCGTACAGCGCCGCGTGGATGGAGAAGCCGCCGGTATGGCAGCACAGGTCCAGCACGCTGCGGTCTTTGCAGTAAGGCCGGATCCTGCCCCGGTTTTCCTGCTGATCCAGGAAATGCCCGGTTTTCTGTCCGTGGAGCAGGTCTGCCTCCATCACGGCGTCATGCTCCAGGAAGCGCACCTTTTCGGGCAGCTCCCCGTAAACGCAGCCCGCTTCCTGCCCCAGCCCTTCCTTCTCCCGGATGGGCACATCGTTGCGCATACAGATGCCCTTGGGCGAAAACAGTGCCGCCAGGATCTCCACAATGTCCTCTTTCCACTGCTCCATGCCCAGAGAAACGATCTGGAAGGACAGGTATTCTCCGAATTTGTCCACGGTGAGCCCGGGCAGCCCGTCCGCGTCACCGAACACCACCCGGCAGGCATCCGAAAAGCCCAGGGTTCTGCGGCGCTCCCAGGCAGCGGCGATCCGCCGCGCGAAAAACGCCCGGTCAATTTCTTCCATGGTTCTGGTGAGCAGGCGGACGATGATCCGGGAATTGCCGTTGAAAAAACCAAGTCCCACAAACGCTCCGCCGTGGTCGGTGACCCGGACGATCCCGCCGTCCAGGCAGTCCTCGTCCACCCATGCCACCTCATTGTCATATACCCAGCAGGCACCGTTTTTCAGCTCCTCCGCTTCTCCCCGGCGCAGCCGGACCTCGGCATAGTCCATGGCAAGTCCTCCTTTGTAATCCTGCGAAACATTGTAACACAGGGATTTGAAAAAAGCAATTCGATTCACAGGATATTTACTTGTAAAACCTTCTGTCCTATGCTAAAATGGAATGAAGATATCGACATTTTTACCACGCACAAGGAGGGATACCATGTTTGATCCCAGAGAATCCGATATTGACGAGGTTCTGGATCTGCTGCAGAAGGCAGACCGTGTTCTGGAGGATCCCCCGGAGCCCGAATATCAGATTGACATAGATTACGAGGAGGCTGCCGAGGATACGCCTCCGCTTCAGAATTACGCGAACAACTACGGAATGCCCCGGCAGGATCCCATTATCCAGGCCTACGCGCCAGTGATCCATGCCTACAACGCGGACTATCAGGCCGCCCGCCGGGAGCGGGACGCATCCGCCACCCAGCGGATTCCCACCCAGCCGCCCGTGCAGCCCCAGCAGACCATCCGCTATACACCGCCGGAGCCGGGGCAGTACGCCCAGCCCATGCAATACCAGCCGCCGGTACAATACCAGCAGCCGGTACAATACCAGCAGCCTGTATATGTTCCCCAACAGCCGGATTACACCGATTCCGAGTGGGAGCCGCCCGAAAAGCCCAAAAAAAGGCGCAGGCACCGGGGCTGTCTGACCACGCTGCTCCTTCTGGCGCTGGTCATCGGCGCCATTGTGGTGGGTCTGCGGATGTTCATCCGGCCTCCCCAGGCCGAGGATCCCCGCGCCAGGAAAAAGGACACCGCCACGATCCTGCTCTGCGGCACGGACGCGGACGGCACCCGTACCGACACCATGATGCTGCTCTTTATCAGCGGCCAGGACCGGCAGGTTGGGCTTCTCTCCCTGCCCCGGGACTCCTTCACCCGCACCGCCTACGGCGAAAGCGCGAAGCTGAACTCCGCCTACGGACGCAACGGCTGCGGAGAAGAGGGCATGGAGGTGCTGCTGGACTATGTGGAGCGGATCATCGGCTACCGTCCCGACGGCTATGTGCTGGTGGATTTCTCCCAGCTTGTGGAGGTTGTGGATCAGATGGGCGGTGTGGACTTCGATGTGCCCCAGGATATGTACTACCCGGATCCCACCCAGAATCTGGTCATTGACCTGCAGGCAGGTATGCAGCACCTGAGCGGCAAGGAGGCCATCCAGCTCCTGCGGTTCCGCTCCGGCTATGCCAACGCCGACCTGGGCAGGATCCAGGTGCAGCGCGCCTTCCTCAAGGCCTGCATGGAGCAGTGGCTCCGGATTTCCAACATCTCCAACCTGTATGACGCCGCCAAACAGTTGCAAGCGGACAGCCTTTCCAATCTGACCACCGGCAACTACATCTGGATCGGCATGACCATCTTCCGCTGCGGCATCAGCGACCTTGTTACGGAGACCCTGCCCGGTCACGCGGATATGATCGGCGGCGTGTCCTACTACCTGCTCCATGGGCAGGAAATTGCCGATCTGATCAACGACTCCTTCAACCCCTTCACCGTGCCTGTCACGGAAGACGATCTGGAAATCGCGAGGCAGCCATGAAGAAGCAGGCAATCGGGCGGTTCGCGCCCACCCCATCCGGACGGATGCACCTGGGAAATGTGTTTGCCGCCATGCTGGCCTGGCTTTCCGTCCGCAGCAAGAACGGGGTTATGGTTCTCCGGATGGAGGATCTGGACACCCTGCGGACGAAGGAGGAATACGCCCAGGGCATCCGGGAGGATCTGCGCTGGCTGGGCTTGGACTGGGACATGGAAACACCCTGCCAAAGCACCAGGAGCCGGGTCTACGACCGGTACTTTTCGCTATTATCCGAAAAAGGGCTGCTCTACCCCTGCTACTGCACCCGCAGCCAGCTTCACAGCGTCAACGCACCCCATCAGTCCGACGGAACCTATGTGTACCCCGGCACCTGCCGGGATCTGACAGCCGCGCAGCGGGCTGCTTTCCGCCGGGATCCTGCCTGGCGGGTGCGGGTTCCCGACCAGGAATTCACCGTCGCGGACGGTGTGCAGGGCATCTGCCGGGAAAACCTGCTCCGGGACTGCGGCGATTTTGTGGTGCGCCGGGCAGACGGCGTGTATGTCTATCAGCTTGCCGTCACCGTGGATGACGGCGAGGCCGGCATAACCGAGGTGGTTCGGGGCACCGACCTTCTGGGCTCGGCTCCCCGGCAGATGTACCTGCAGGAGCTGTTCGGCTTTACCCATCCCGCCTATTTCCACATTCCCATGCTTCTTGCCCCGGACGGACGCAGGCTCAGCAAGCGGGATCAGGATCTGGATCTGGGGGTTCTGCGGCAGCATATCCGCCCGGAGCGGCTTCTTGGGGTGCTTGCCGGCGCGGCAGGACTGATCCCTGCCGGTCAGTGCGTCAGCGCCCGGGAGCTTGCGGCGGAATTCGACTGGAGCAAAATCCACGGCGACCATATTTTCGTGTCCGAGCTGGACACGCTGAAACCATAAAAGGAGAATCGGAACATGAAGAAACTTTGCAGGCTTTTTGCCATCCTGCTGTGCTTTGCCATGGTGCTTCCCATGGCTGCGCAGGCGGTAACCTATCCCACCGACGGCTACGTTTTCCCCGAGGACTGGTCAAAGGACGCGCTGGTTTTCGCCGTTTCCCGGGGGCTGCTGCAGGGCAATGAAAATCACGACCTGCTGCCGGGCAGCAACATGACCCGCGCCGAAATGGCAGCCGTCATCGTCCGCATTCTGGGCGCGACGGAAACCGCGGACATCTCCGCATACACGGATGTGCCCGCCGATGCCTGGTTCCACGAAGTGGTGGCCATTTCCGCGGCGCTGGGCGTCTTCAACGGCACTTCTCCCACTACCATGGCGCCCAACGCGTTTATTACCCGGGAGCAGGCTATGGTGGTCATCAGCCGTGCTTTCGGTATGTTCACGGAGGATTCCGATACCTGTGACAGGTTTCTCGACGCGGACAAGATCTCCGGCTATGCCCGGGGTGCCGTCAGCACCCTGACGGAAATGGGCATCGTGGGCGGCTACCCCGACGGCACCGTCCGTCCCGGCAGCTTCATCACCCGTGCCGAGGTTGCCCAGGTCTTCTACAAGCTTCTCGCCGAAATCGCCGATCTGCCCGGAGAGATCCCCGAATCCGGCCGGGTGGTCTACCGCGGCACGGAACCCCTTCCCGACGGTCTGACTCTGGACGGCACCCTGTATCTCGCTCCCACCCTCTCCGGCACCGTCACGATCCCGGACTGGACGATCACGGAACAATTGGTGCTGCGCTGCGCCGCCGGGAGCGACATCTCCCTTCCCGGCACCGATGCACAGACCCTTACCTGCATCATGAACGGCGCTCAGGTATCCGCTTCCGGCAATATCGACCGGTTGGATCTTCGCGGAACCAACACCACCGTCACCGCTTCTCCCTTCTGTGCCTACATATCCGGCACCGGCAACCGGCTCGCCGGCAATGCCGGTGATGTGGTTGTGGACAGCGCCGATGCGGTGCTGGACGGCGACTACACCAGCGTCACCCTGAAGGGCACCTGCCATGTGACCCTGAACGGCAATGCCGGACTGGTGACCATCGAAGGCCCGAACTGCGCCCTCTCCGGCACGGGCTATGCGGACAAGGTGACCGAAATCGGCAGAAATCCCTCCGTTTCCCTGTCCTGCGGTGAGCTGGAAGACCGGATCGACCGGGGGCTGCAGGGTGTCAGCGCCGTGGTGACCCAGGAGGGCATCCTCACAACCGCCAAGGGCGAGATCACCGTCACCGCCACCTTCTCCGGCGGCGTATTTGAGGGCACCGGCACGGTAGGCGGCACCCGGCTCTGCGACCTGGTGTGGTACTGCGGCAATGTGAAGGTCGCGGAGCGCTCCAACTTCACCCTGGTGGACGGCGCCACCGCCACCCAGAAGATTTTCTATGACATCGCCGGTCTCACCGCGCCCACCGGCGCCGTCTCCGTCAGACTGGTCTACGGAGAGGATCAGGTCACCGCAAAGACCGATGTGAAATACGACGACGCGCTGAACGCCTATCTGAACGCCCGTTCCACCGTCAAGACCCCCGTGATCCCCGCGACTTTGAAGTACAACGAAACGCTGTACCGCAGCATCTCCAACGGCAGGAAGGATCCCGTCTGCTCCGTTGCCAAGGGAACCACGGTGCAGGTGATCTGCACCCAGGGCTCCGATTATGCCTATGTCCGCTGCGACAACGGCAGTGAGGGCTGGGTTTGGTACAAGAGCTGCACCTTCTATCCCAACAACAACTACACCGACAGTGCCAACGACTACTCCGTGCTGACCAAGGAGGGCTTCGTCGACCTGGGGAAATACGCCAGCGACACCCAGTATCTGATCTGGGTCAGCCTGCAGACCCAGCATGTGAACATTTTTGAAGGCAGCCAGGGCAACTGGAAGCTGATCCAATCCTTCCTCTGCGGAACCGGCTCCAACCTGCATCCCACGCCTACCTGCGTCTGCAAAACCACAGGCCTGTATGACGACTGGAAATACGACAGATACCATGTGATCAACGTGACCAAGCTGTTTGACGGCTACGCGTTCCACTCCATCCTGCTCAACTACAACGGCACCGTCAACAACGGCAGTCTGGGCGCTCCCATTTCCCACGGCTGCATCCGCCTGTCCGTGGCAGACAGCAGGTACATCTATGAAATGCCCATCGGCACCACCGTCGTGATCTACTAAAGAGGGAATCCCATGCATCTGATCTATACCCATACCATTACGGTTTCCGACACCCAGTGTGACCGGTTTGACCGGCTGAAGCCCTCTGCCCTGCTGTCCGTCATGCAGGACGCCGCCGGCGGCAGCAGCAATTCTCTGGGGCTGTCCGGGGAGGTGCTTGCCAGCCACGGCGTATTCTGGGCAGTGATCCGCAACCGGGTGGAAATCTCCCGTCTGCCGCTCCACGGCGAAACCGTCACCATTGAGACCTGGCCGGAGCCCAAAACCAGGGTTGCCTTTCCCCGTGCCACCGTGGGCTATGACGCGGAGGGCAATGTGCTTTTCCGGGCAAGAAGCCTGTGGGTGCTGATGGATCTGTCCACCAGAGCCATGGTGCTGCCACCAAAGGCAGGGTTTGATGTTCCCGGAATGATCCGGGACATGGATTTGCCCAACCCGCCTTCCCTTCCCGCCATTGAAAGCGATGACGCGGCGCTTCGCAGTGTGGGCTACACCGATCTGGACCGGAACGGTCATATGTCCAACATCCGCTACCTGGACTGGATCATGGATCTGCTTCCCTCCTCCTTCCACGGTTCCCACAACCTGTCCGGCTTTTCCGTGTGCTATCTGAATGAGGCGAGAGAGGGTCAGCAAATCCGCCTGATCCACAGCCTCACCGGGGACGGTACGCTCCAGGTGGAGGCCAAACGCACCGGAGAAGATCCCCACCGGGTCTTTGCCGTCCGGGCAGACTTTGTAAAACTTATGTAAACAACTGTCGACCAAATAACCAGCCGTGAAATGGAAAGAAATTCCCATTTCACGGCATTTTTGTGGACAAGTCTGTGGATAATGTGCATAACCCCAGGTTATCCACCGTTACATAACGCAAATAATATCAAATTATGTCAACTTATATCAAATGGATACAAGTTGACCCTCCGAAGCACTTTGCCTCGGAGGGCCGTGATAATTTTCGGTCAAACGCCCAGCAGCACCTTCGCAAACATGAAGTACACCAGCAGGGACAGCGCGTCCACCGTGGTGGTGATGAAGGGGCTGGCCATCACCGCCGGGTCAAAGCCCAGCTTCTTGGCGATCATGGGAAGAATACAGCCCACGACCTTGGCCACCGCAACGGTCACACACAGTGTCAGGCACACCACGCCGTCCACCAGCAGGCTGACGCCCTCATTGTGGAGCAGAAGCTGATCCACCAGGATGATCTTCAGGAAGCACACCGCGGCCAGTACCATACCGCAGAGCACGGCGGTGCGGATCTCCTTCCATACCACTCTGGGCAGGTCGGAGAACTCCAATTCTCCCAGCGACAGGGCACGGATGATGGTAACCGAGGACTGGGAGCCGCAGTTGCCGCCGGTATCCATCAGCATGGGGATGAACGCCGTCAGCGCCACCTGGGCAGCCAGCGCGTCCTCAAAGGAAGTGATGATCATGCCGGTAAAGGTCGCGGACACCATCAGAAGCATCAGCCAGGGGATTCTGTGCTTGAACAGGTCAAACACCGTGCTTCTCAGGTAGGTCTTTTCGGAAGGGGTCATACCTGCCATGATTTCCATATCCTCGGTAGCCTCGTCTTCCATGACGTCCATGGCGTCATCGAAGGTCACGATACCGACCATACGGTTCTCATTATCCACCACCGGCAAAGCCAGGAAATTGTACTTGCTGAACATCCTTGCCACTTCTTCCTGGTCGGTTTGGGTGGTAACCGAGATCAGGTTGGTCAGCATGATGTCCTCGATCCGCGTCTCGTCGTCCTCCGCCAGCAGCAGGTCCTTGACGGTGACCAGACCGATCAGGGTTCTGTTCTGGGTGACGTAGCAGGTGTAGATGGTTTCCTTATCCACGCCCTGCCGGCGGATCCGCAGGATGCTCTCCTCCACGGTCATACTGGGCCGCAGGGAGACATATTCCGTGGTCATGATGGAGCCCGCGGAGTTTTCCGGGTAGCGCAGGATCTGGTTGATGGAATTCCGCATCTCGGGATCCGCCTGGGACAGGATGCGGCGCACCACATTGGCGGGCATTTCCTCCACCAGATCCGCCGCGTCGTCCACGAACAGCTCATCCAGCACTTCCTTCAGCTCATTATCCGAGAAGCCCCGGATCAGCAGCTCCTGCGCGTCCGGCTCCATCTCCACAAAGGTCTCCGCTGCCTTTTCCTTGGGAAGAAGGCGGAACAGCAGCGGGATCCGGGATTCCTCCAGTCCCTCAAACACCGCAGCGATGTCGCTGGGGTTCATGGTCGCCAGAATATCCCGCAGGGTCATATACTTTTTTTCTTCCAGCATGGAAGAAATTGCCTTTTCAACAATGTCAAAGCGATCTGCCATGAAGGGTTCCTCCTGTTCTGCGTTATTATGATGATCTCAAAGAAGCAATCAGCATACGCAGCCGAAGGTCAGCGGGCCGCCACGGACCCAAGCTGCCTACTTCGGCCCGGTATATTGCCGCTATTGCCTGTGTCCATGGTTTTCCCCCCCCTATTTCTCCATAATAATCCTATTGTAACGGCAAATTTCTCCAATGTCAACCTTGACGGAAAGAGAAATCCGGCGTAAAATCAAATCAACTTCTGAAAGCGAGATGCGCCGCCATGATCCGAAACGCCTGTCCCTCCGACATCCATACCATGCTGGAAATCTACCGTCCCTATGTGGAGCGCAGCACCTGCACCTTTGAGTATACCCTTCCCACCCCGGAGGAATTCGCCGCCCGGTTTGCCGGGATCACCGCCCGGTTTCCCTGGTTTGTATGGGAGGAGGACGGCGTTGTGCTGGGCTACGCCTACGCAAGCGCTCCCTGGGAACGCGCCGCCTACCGCTGGTGCGCGGAGGTCTCCATCTATCTCGCCCGGGGGCAGCAGCGAAAGAGGATCGGCAGCGCCATGTACGCCGCTCTGGAGGACACGCTGAAAGATCTGGGCTACCAGGTGGTTTACGCCGTGATCACCTCGGAAAACACCGCCTCCGTGGCCTTCCACACAGCCCTTGGCTACCGGGAGCTGGCGGTGTTTCCCAACTGCGGGTTTAAGTTCGGAAGATGGCTTTCTGTGACCTGGATGGAAAAGCGGCTCTCCGCTCCCGCCGTCCCCGAAGGCTTCCCCCTTCCCTATCGGGAGCTTTTGCGGTAAGGATATGCAGGAAAAGCGGATAGTTTCGCCCTTTTCCTGCATATTTTGTATTATTTCCATAGTTTTTGTCTTTTTATACGGAATTGATTCCCATATTTTATACAAAATACCACTTTCCAAAAAGGGGAAAATATGGTATGGTATAGCTGATACAGTATGGTCGTCTTACCATGCCGTTCTCATCAACTTTCAGAAAGGCCTTGATCACTTTATGAACGAGTTACTGCAAAAACAGTTGGAATCCTACCATGACGGGAGCTGCACCAATGCCTACGAATTTTTGGGCTGCCATCCCGAAACCAGAGACGGCGTGGATGGCTTTGTTTTCCGTGTCTGGGCACCCAATGCCAGAAATATGCACGTTGTCGGTGACTTCAACTTCTGGAACGCCAACGATCTTCCCATGTACCGGATCTCAAAGGGCGTCTGGGAGGCCTGGTCGCAGCACGCCAAAGTTGGCGACGCCTACAAATATCTGGTGGAGCACTGGGACGGCGTCTGCGTCCACAAAGCGGACCCTGTGGGCTTCCAGTCCACGAAGTCGCCGGACACCTCCAGTGTCATTTGCGACAGCACCCCCTTCCCCTGGCATGACACGGCCTGGTTCGACGCCCAGGAAAAGCGCTCTCCCCTGGAAAGCCCCGTGAATATCTACGAGGTTCATGTGGGCTCCTGGCGCAGAAAGCCCGACGGCACCTGCTACACCTACGCGGAACTGGCGCCCATGCTGGCGGAATATGTCCGGGATATGGGCTACACCCATGTGGAGCTGATGCCCCTGTCCGAGTACCCCTATGATCCGAGCTGGGGCTACCAGGTGACCCATTATTATTCCCCCACCTCCCGCTACGGCACTCCCCGGGATCTGATGACGCTGGTGGACACGCTCCACAGCGCGGGCATCGGCGTGATTGTGGACTGGGTTCCCGCCCACTTCCCCAAGGATCTGTACGCCCTGTACGAGTTCGACGGAACGCCCACCTACGAGCTTTCCGACCCCATGATGAACGAGCATCCCGACTGGACCACCCGGATCTTTGACTTCGGCAAGCCGGAGGTCAAGAGCTTCCTGATCTCCAACGCCATGTACTATCTGGAGAAGTTCCATTTTGACGGCATTCGTGTGGACGCGGTCAGCTCCATGCTCTATCTGGACTACAATCGTCCCAACTACAAGCCCAACAGATACGGCGGCAGAGAGAATCTGGAGGCCATTGCCCTGCTCCGGGATCTGAACAAGGCCGCTTTCGGTCTGCGGAAGAACACCATTATGGCCGCCGAGGAATCCACAGCCTTCCCCCTGATCACCAAGCCGGATTATGACGGCGGTCTGGGATTCCTGTTCAAGTGGAACATGGGCTGGATGAACGACACCCTGAAATACATCAAGGAAGACCCCATCAACCGGAAATATCACCACAACGCCCTGACCTTCTCCATGACCTACGCTTTCAGCGAGAACTTCATTCTCCCCTTAAGCCACGACGAGGTGGTGCATATGAAGGGCAGCCTGATCAACAAGAACCCGGGGGACTATTTCTGGAAATTTGCCGGCCTCCGTGCCCTGCTTGCCTATCAGATCTGCCATCCCGGCAAGAAGCTCACCTTTATGGGCGGTGAGATCGGTCAGTTCGACGAGTGGAAGTTCGACAAGGAGCTGACCTGGTCGGTGCTGGACTACGAAAAGCACCGGCAGCTCCAGCACTTCGTCAGGACGCTGAACCACATCTACCTGGAGAATCCTCCCCTGTGGAGCAACGATCTGAACTGGGAGGGCTTCCAGTGGATCGACCCGGACAACGGCAACGAAAGCGTGCTGTCCTTCCGCCGGATCGACAAGCAAAAACGGGAAGTGCTGGTGGTGTGCAACTTCACCCCCGTCACCCGGGATACGATCCGTCTGGGTGTGCCGGAACCCGGCACCTACGAGCCGATCCTCTGCTCCGACGACTGCTGGTTCGGCGGCACCGGCACGGGAAGCGCCGTGGCAGTGTCCGAGCCCGTGCAGTTCCGGGAGTACGAGAATTCCGCGCTGTTCCGCATTCCCCCCATGTCCGTCACTCTTTTTGTCCGCAAGCCGGACGAATCCAATAATACCAAAAACAGCAAGAAGGAGAAGTAAGTATGTACTTTCACAAGAAGCGCTGCATCGCTATGCTCCTGGCCGGCGGTCAGGGCAGCAGGCTGAAGGTTCTGACGGAAAATACCGCCAAGCCTGCCGTTCCCTTCGGCGGTAAGTACCGCATCATCGACTTCCCCCTTTCCAACTGCGTCAACTCCGGCATCGATACCGTGGGTATTCTGACCCAGTATCAGCCCCTGGAGCTGAACGAATACATCGGCAACGGTCAGCCCTGGGGTCTGAACAAGTCCCACTGCTGCGCCCAGGTGCTGCCGCCCTACGAGCGCCACGACAAAAAAAGCGGCTGGTATAAGGGCACCGCCAACGCCATCTACCAGAATCTGGCATTTATCGAGCGCTATGATCCCCAGTATGTGGTCATTCTCTCCGGCGACCACATTTACAAGATGGACTATGCCGCCATGGTGGAATACCATGAGAAAAATGGCGCCGCCTGCACCATCGCCGTCCGGAACGTTCCTCTGGAGGAGGCCTCCCGCTTCGGCATTCTGAACACCAATCCCGACAACTCCATCTACGAGTTTGAGGAAAAGCCCAAGCAGCCCAAGTCCACCAACGCTTCCATGGGCATCTATGTGTTCAACTGGAACGTACTGCGGGAATTCCTGATCGCGGACGAGGAGGATCCCGCTTCCAGCAACGACTTCGGCAAGAACATCATTCCCAGTATGCTGGCAGCCGGTCACAAGATGATGGCCTACACCTTCAACGGCTACTGGAAGGATGTGGGAACCATCGACTCCCTGTGGGAAGCCAACATGGAGCTGCTGGGCAAGGAGCCGGCTTTCGACATCCGCGGCGACGAGCGCACCAGGATCTACGCCCGGAACAACGCCCTTCCCTCCAGCTACATCGACGGCAACGCCAAGACCGTCAACTGTTTCATCGCGGAAGGCTCCTCCATCTACGGCAGCGTCCGCCACTCCATCATCTCCGTGGGCTGCACCGTGGGTGCCGGCGCCCTCATCGAGGATTCCGTCATCATGCCCGGCTGCGTCATTGAGTCCGACGCCATCATCCGTCACGCCATTCTGGGTGAAAACACCCATGTGAAGCGCGGCGCGGTCATCGGCGGTGCCTTCGGCCCCAAGGACCGCAGGAAGATCAGCGTCACCGCGAAGGACACCGTGGTGGGAGAAAACACCGTGCTTCTGCCTGGTGAAATGCTGTAAGGAGGGTTTCGGAAATGAAAGTACAAGGCATTATCTTCGCGAATATCTACGACAGCTCCCTGGGTGAGCTGACCAACAAGCGCACCATGGCTTCCCTGCCCTTCGGCGGCCGTTACCGCCAGATCGATTTCACCCTGTCCAACATGGCGAACTCCGGCATCCGCCAGATCGGTATCATCTCCCGGTTCAACTATCAGTCCCTGATGGCCCACATCGGCTCCGGCGAAGAGTGGGATCTGGAGCTGCAGAACGGCGGTCTGGAATATCTGACTCCCTACGCCATGGGACATTCCTCCAGCTACCGTGGCAAGATCGAGGCGCTGTCCTCCATTCTGGAGTACCTGGAGCTGGCCCGGGGCGCGGACTATGTGGTTCTGTCCGACTCCGGCGTGGTCTGCAACATTGATGTCTCCAAAGTAGTGGATGATCATATCGCCAGCGGCAAGGACATCACCGTGGTCTGCAAGGGCGGCATCTGCGACGGTGAAAAGCAGACCGACCTGGCCATCCGTCTGGACCGCAAGGGCAATATCGCCGACCTGGCTGTGGACTATGCGGCACCTGCCGGGTACCTGGCTTCCATGGATATGTTCGTCATCTCCAGAGAACTGCTGGTTCACCATGTGAAGGAGTGCATGGCCCGCAACCGCTACCGCTTCGAGCGGGACTTCATCCTGCGGCTGTACCAGGCCGGCAAGCTCACCGTCAATGTCTATCAGTTTGACGGCGTCGCGCTGTTCAACGAGTCTCCCGCCGAGTTCTTCCGCAACAACATGGCGCTGCTGGACGCGGGCATCCGCGAGGATCTGTTCCAGACGGAGCATCCCATCTACACCAAGGTTCGTGACCGGGTGCCCAGCTACTACGGTGAGGACTGCGCCATCGACAACTGCATCGTCGCCGACGGCTGTATGCTGGAAGGCTCCGCCAGAAATTCCGTCCTGTTCCGCCAGGTGACGCTGGGTGCCGGTGCCCAGGTGGAGGACTGCATCATCATGAACGACACCGTGGTCGGTGAGAACGCCGAGCTGAAATACGTCATTCTGGACAAGGATGTGGTTGTCCAGCCCGGCGCACGGCTCATCGGCACGCCGGTCAACCCCATCATCATCAAGAGAGGCGAGACTGTATGAGAATTGCGCTGATTGCCTCCGAGGGCGCGCCCTACGCCAAGTCCGGCGGTCTGGGCGATGTGATGGAAGCGCTGCCCGCGGCGCTGGCGCGCATTCCGGGCAATGAGGTTTCCCTCTTTCTGCCCTACTACAACAAGATCAAGTACAATCCCGCCTATTCCGTGGAGCATGTATGCAACTTCACCGTGGGTCTGGGCTGGAGAAACCAGTATTGCGGCGTGCTGCGGCTGACCGGACGCCGGGACGGTGTGACGGTGTACTTCATTGACAACGAATACTATTTCGGCGGCCGTCCCGGCGCCATCTATGGTCACGGAGACGATGCCGAGCGTTACGCCTACTTCTCCAAGGCCTGTCTGGATGCCATGGCGACCATGCATATGGTGCCCGACGTGATCCAGTGCAACGACTGGCAGACCGGCCCCGTGCCCGTGTATCTGAAAGCCAACTACGCCCACCTGTTCCCCGGTACCCGCTGTATGTACACCATTCACAACATCGAGTATCAGGGCTGGGCAGACCGCGGCTTCTTCGACGATGTACTGGGTCTTCCCTGGGAGATGCGCGGCTGTCTGGATATGAACGGCAGCGTGAACGTGATGAAGGGTGCCATTGAGTGCGCCGATCTGGTGACCACCGTGTCCGAGACCTACGCGAGAGAGCTGATGTACCCCTACTATGCCCACGGTCTGGACGGCATCCTTTCCGGCAACGCCTGGAAGCTCACCGGCATTACCAACGGCATCGATGTGAACACCTTCAACCCCGAGACCGATCCTGCCCTGCCCGCGCACTACAACGCCGACACCTTCACCCACGGCAAGAGTATCTGCAAAGCCGCCCTGCAGGCGGAGGTGGGGCTGCCCCAGGCGCCGGATATTCCCCTGATGGTCATGGTCACCCGTCTTGCCGGTCATAAGGGTCTGGATCTGCTGTGCTACATCGGTCAGAAGCTGATGATGGACGAGGAATGCCAGTTGGTCATCCTGGGCACCGGCGAAAAGCAGTATGAGGACTACTTCCGCGCGCTGGAAGCCCGGTTCCCTGACCGTGTCGCCGCCAAGATCACCTTCGATCTGGGTCTGGCTGCCCGGATGTACGCTTCCGCGGACATCTACCTGATGCCCTCCAAGTCCGAGCCCTGCGGTCTGAGCCAGATGAACGCCATGCGTTACGGCACCGTGCCCGTGGTGCATTCCACCGGCGGTCTGAAGGATACCGTTCCCCCTGCCGACGACAACGGCGAATACGGTCTGGGCTTCACCTTTGAGAGCTACAACGGCGACGATTTTTATCACGCGGTGCGCCGCTGCCTGAACCTGTACCGCCACAACCGTCCCGGGTTCATCGGTCTGCAGTACCGTGACATGATCCAGGACTTCAGTTGGAACAAGCCCGCTGCCCGGTATATGGAGCTGTTCCATCAGATGCGCGGCTGGTAACCGCCATTTTTCCCGGGAAGGTCCCAGGATCTTCCCGGGATTCCCCATGACTATACAGATTTTTAGGAGTATTTATGCGTATTCTTTTTGACAGCCGGCAGGCAGAATTCAAGACCCCCTTCGGGACCCTGCTTCCCGGGCAGGAATGCACACTGCATATCCACATCCCCTCCAGTTGCCAGACCACGGCGGTGGAGATCATCCTGTGCGCCCAGAACCACACACCCATCCGGGAATTCCCCATGGCGTTTGAATCCAACCGCGGCGCTTACGACATTTTCGCCGGAAAATTTTCCATCCCGCAGCCCGGCCTGTATTTCTACTATTT
The DNA here is from genome assembly GCA_051867435.1 of Faecousia sp. GTDB lineage: Bacteria > Bacillota > Clostridia > Oscillospirales > Oscillospiraceae > Faecousia. The sequence continues at coordinate 37,748 of JBJDYP010000088.1, read as the reverse complement.
CCGCATCACCACCCGCAATGAACAGTTCCGCCTGTTCAAGGAGGGCAACTCCACCAACATGGAAGCAGGCGGTCTGTGGCAGGTGAGCTGCATCCCCGGGGATTTCACCACGCCCGATTGGGCAAAGGGTGCGATCATCTATCAGATTTTCCCCGACCGGTTCCACAAATCCGGCTCCTGTGACCTGACCGGCAAGCTGGAGCCGTACACCGTTCACCGGCATTGGAACGAGGAGGTTTCCTGGCAGCCCACCCCGGAGGGTCACGTCCTGAACAACGACTTTTTCGGCGGCAATCTGAAGGGCATTACGGAGAAGATGGGCTATCTTGCCTCTCTGGGCACCACCATTCTCTACCTGAACCCCATCAGCAAGAGTTTTTCCAGCCACCGTTACGATACCGGCGACTACAAGACCATCGACCCCATGCTGGGCACCGATGAGGACTTCGTCGCCATGTGCGCGGAGGCGCACCGGCACGGCATCCGGGTCGTGCTGGACGGCGTTTACTCCCACACCGGCTCCGACAGCCTGTATTTCGACAAAAAAGGCTCTTTCGGCGGCAACGGCGCTTACAATTCCCCGGACTCCCCCTATTATGACTGGTTCCAGTTCCACAATTACCCGGATTCCTATGTCTGCTGGTGGAATTTTGACACCCTGCCCACCGTCAACAAGGGCGTAAAGAGCTTCATCAACTATATCATCGACGACGAGGACTCCGTGGTGGCCCACTGGCTGAAGCTGGGTGCCGACGGCTTCCGCCTGGATGTGGTGGACGAGCTGCCCGATGAATTTGTGGCACGTCTGAAGCAGCGGATCCGTCAGATCCGTCCCGATGCCCTGCTCATCGGCGAAGTCTGGGAGGACGCGTCCAACAAGCAGGCCTACGGCGTGCCCCGGCGGTATTTTGTGGACGCGGAGCTGGACTCCACCATGAACTATCCCTTCCGTACCGCCATCATCAACTTCCTGCGCAAGCGGAACGACGGCAGCGCATTCGCGGACACCGTCATGACCATTCTGGAGAACTATCCCCCGCAGGTCATGCCCTGTGTCATGAACCTGCTGGGCACCCACGACACCCCCCGGATCCTCACCGCCATGGTGGACGATTTCGAGGGCAGCCGGGAAGAAAAGGCCCAGCGGCACCTGACCCGTAACCAGCGGGACATTGCCACGGAGCGGCTGAAAATGGCATCCTTCCTCCAGTATATGCTCCCCGGCTCCCCCAGTATCTACTACGGCGACGAGGCAGGCATGGAGGGCTATGCGGATCCTTTCAACCGCAGAACCTATCCCTGGGGCAGCGAAGACGGGGAATTGCTCTCCCACTACCGCTGGCTGGGCCAGATCCGAAAGAATATCCCTGCCCTGCGGCTGGGTGACACCCATTTCTTCACCGCCCAGGATCACAGGCTGGGCTTCACCAGAACCTACGAGGGCAAGACATACAGGATTTATGTAAACCGCAGTGAGGACGATTGGGAGGTGCCCACCAGCGATCCCATCCTCTATGCCCATAAGCTGCGCACCCTTGCCCCCAATTTCGTGTCCATCGCGCCCATGGGCTTCTGTCTGATGGAGGAAGTATGATGGAGAGAGAAGTGTTTCTCTCCGGCTACTGCCGCCATTTGGATCAGTCCCGGATGGTGACGGTGGAGCTGGAGGATCAGTCCCTGGTGGATGTGGACTGCTGCTACGGCGGCTGCGTCTACGAGCCCAACTGTGAGATCGCCAAGTCCATCCGTGCCCTTCTGGAAGGAACAGAATAACGAAACCGGCGTGCCCCCGCACGCCGGTTTTCATTGGAAAACACATCCAGCCTTCGGAATGAATCAGATCAGGATCCCGTTGCAGTGATCGATCTCGTGCTGGATGATCTGGGCAGTCCAGCCGGTAAAGGTCTTGATCCGGGTCTGCCCTTCCCTGGTCTTCCATTGTACCTTGACCGTCCTGTACCGCGTGGTTTTCCGCCGGCCTGTCAGGGAAAGGCAGCCTTCCTCTGTCTCAAAGGGGCCGGTTTTCTTCAAAATCTCCGGGTTGAACATCTCCCGGTATTCCTGACCGTCCGCAAACACGATGATCCGCCTGGGAATACCGATCATATTGGCGGCCATGCCCACGCAGCGGTCCGCGTTGGCCTTCAGGGTGTCCATCAGATCATCCGCTGCCGGGATATCCTCCATCGTAGCATCGGCGCTGGGCTGCGCCAGAAAAATCGGGTCATGCTTAATCGGTCTTTCCATGGTCAATCTTCCTCATATTGGGTCTGAAGCGCCAGCAGGGCATCATAATCCACCTCCGGCTCTTCGAATTTTTCCTGTGTGCTGCGGGCAGACCTGCGGATCACCGCCTCAAACCCGGTCAGCGCCGCAAAGGGCGCAAACTGGGCAGCCCGGTCAGTCATTGCCATCCGCTTGTGCTTCTTCGGGTCAGGATGGGGCAGGCGGATGATGTCATCATAGCGGTCTGTCATGCCTTGTGTCCTCCGATCTGTCCGTTCCGCTGCCGGGTGGTGGCGCCTTCCTCATAGTTCATGCCCTTCAGCACCGCGTTTTTGCCGTATTTTCTGCGCAGCGCCAGAATCGCCTCCTGCCGGCTGCGCTCCTTGCGGAGCTTCTCCCGTTTCTTTTCCGCCGCCTCATGATCCGAAAACAGATCAAGCTGGCTGAGATCCGGCGCTCCCCCATTCTTCTCACTAACCGTCCGGCAGGCTGTCACATTGATCCTGCGCACCAGCAGATTGGGATCCGCGATCCGGTCATAGAGCTTCAGCACCGCGTCCGTGATCTCCCGGGTAGAGGATGTGGGCGCTTCCAGATTGACCGTGCCGTGGGCGTGCTTCGGAATCAGTCTTCCGTAGAAATCTGTGGTCACCTCACCCCGGTACAGCTTTCGGATCCCGGGGTTTTCCAGGCTCTCCTTGTCGTAGCCCACATTCAGCACGATCTGATCCGTCACCAGACGTTTCTCCACCAGATCCAGCACCAGCAGGTCGATCATCTCATGGACGATGAGCCGCGCCTTGTCCCAGGTGTAGGGGCAAGGAAGCACCTGCCCGGAGCTGATGCTGTTGGTCACCGGCCGGTAGGCCTTCACATCCGCGATGGTGCAGGGCTCCCATCCCCAGGCATGGTCGATAAGCAGCTCCGCGTTTACACCGAACAGCTTGTACAGCGTGTCCTCGCTGCGCAGCGAACAGCGGGCCACATCCCCCAGGGTGAACATCCCATGGGCCTCCAGCTTTTTGGAAATGCCTCTGCCGATCCGCCAGAAGTCCGTCAGCGGGCGGTGATCCCACAGCTCCCGGCGGAAGGACATCTCATCCAGCTCCGCGATACGGACGCCGTTTTTGTCCGGCGGGATGTGCTTCGCCATAATGTCCATGGCGACCTTGCACAGGAACAGGTTGGTGCCGATGCCGGCCGTCGCCGTGATCCCCGTGTTCTCCAGCACATCCAGGATCATTTTCATGGCAAGCTCCCGGGCATTACACTTGTAGGTGTTCAGGTAGCCGGTCGCGTCGATGAACACCTCATCGATGGAATAGACGTGAATGTCCTCGGCGGAAACATATTTCAGATAAATCTCGAAAATTCTGGCGCTGGTCTCCATATACATCGCCATTCTCGGCGGCGCGGCGATATAATCCAGCTCCAGAGCCGGATCTCCTTCCAGCTCCGGCGCAAGCACAGACTTCCCGGTAAATTCCCTGCCCGGCGCTTTCGCCCGTCTCATGGCATTCACCTCTCCCACACGCTGCACCACCTCAAACAGGCGGGCACGGCCAGGGATGCCGTAGGCCTTCAGTGCCGGCGACACCGCCAGACAGATGGTCTTCTCCGTGCGGGACGCGTCCGCCACCACCAGGTTGGCGGTCATGGGATCCAACCCCCGGAGGATGCACTCCACGGAAGCATAGAACGACTTCAAGTCAATGGCAATATAAGTTCTTTCCATGCACCCGTCTCCTTCCCGTATTGTGAACATCTGTTTGCTATCGTTGGTTTGATTGTACCACAGTGCCGGGAAAAAGTCAACGGTTTCCCAGCGGTCAGAATTCTCCCGCGTCGTACATCACCGCGGCAAGGGCGCACAGCGGCGCGGTCTCGCAGCGCAGGATCCGGCGGCCCAGCGTGCAAACCGTAAGTCCCGCCTGCTCCGCCTGCCGCACCTCGCCGGGTTCCAGACCGCCTTCCGGGCCGGTCATCAGGCTCACCGTGCGGTACTTCTGCCGGGACAGCGCCATGCGCAGAGTGGTTGCGTGCTCATTCTCATAGAACAGCATGGCAATATCCGCCTGTTTGGCTTCTTCCAGCGCCCGGGCGTAATTCGGAAGCACCCGCACCCTGGGGATTACCCCTCTGCCGGACTGCTCCGCCGCGGAGGACGCAATCTTCTGCCAGCGGTCCAGCTTCTTGGAGAGGCTCTTCTCATCCGGTCTGGAGACGCACCTCGCCGTGGGGAACGCCACGATCTCCGCGGCGCCCAGCTCCGTGGCTTTCTGGATAATATGCTCCAGCTTGTCCGCCTTTGGGAATCCCACATAGATCCCCACCCGGACGGCGGCTTCGGAGACGGACGCTCTGCGCTCCCTGACTGCAAGGGCGAACTGTCCGCTGCCGGCAGATTCCACCGCGCACAGGCATTCGCTGCCCCGGCCGTCGCATACGAGCACCTCTTCCCCTTCTTTCAGGCGCAGCACCCGTGCGTGGGCTGCGTTTTCCCCGGTAAGGCAGATTCGATCCGTGATCATCTCCGCGGGCTCCACAAAAAATCTGGTCATAGCATGATCCTCTTCTTTCTGTTTCTGGGTATAGTATACTCGACCCGTGGGAAGAATGCAATGGAAAGATGGTTTTCGTATCCGATCCGCGGATCCTCTTGCGGAAGCGCCGCACAGTTTGAATTCGTTTCCTGAATGGTGTGTTGATTCGGATGGCTGCCTGCCGAAACCGCGTGTCCGGTGTTTTCTGGCAATGGGGTAACACCCGTCTTACGCCCTTGAACGAACAACGAAGCCTTAGCATATGCCATCCCTGTTCCCAATCTTTTCTAAGGAAGCTCTGAATCATTCGGCGAGAGCTGACAGCAGAAGATTTTGGCTCAGCCGAAACCGAATTGTTCAGAGCTTCCCTAATTATTCGCACATCAAAGAAACGCCTGCAGCAGTGTTTCAAAGAAAATTCTAGTTCTGTTTGCATAAACCGCATCTTTTGTGTTATCTGATTCATGGCGAACAGGATGACACCCGCCTTCCGGTTTTCTCTGGACACCCCAACCTTAGCGCAGGTTTCCTTCATTCGCTATTCTTTTTCCCAACTGTCCCACATCATTGTACCGCCTGCAAATCCTTTTTTGAGAATGTGAAAAAAAGTCTTGACATTTCCAACCCCATGTGGTATGATAATCAAGCTCTTAAGGGAGCAAAATATCGCGGAGTAGAGCAGTTGGCAGCTCGTCGGGCTCATAACCCGGAGGTCGTAGGTTCGAGTCCTGCCTCCGCAACCATAAAGCGGCTACAAAAAAGATATAGCCCGAGAAAACCCCGATTCCATCGGGGTTTTCGACGTTTTCATGGCCTGATTTCCTCAGTACAAAAATGAAGATATAAAAAGGTAATTTTCCCGCACTGCGAGGAATTGAACTTTCGTATAACGGAGCGTTTGGTCCCTACACAACTGAATAGAACACTGTATGTTTAGAGGGCTGGCAGATTGGTAACACAACTCTGCCAGCCCTCTTTTTTGTTTTATACGAATTCCACTGGAGGTGAAAGCTATAGCACTATTGTTTTCTCAAGTCACAGCGGCCGCCAATGATATGGAAGTTACTTTCCTTGTATCAGGCATTCCCAGGGAGTATGACGATTTAGAAGGCTGGACTGTCTTTGACAATTTCCTTGAGGAAATCGATCAGAACACAGATGTACAGATTCATGCGGATGCCTATCTCTATGGAGAGGGCAAAACTGTCAAGGCAACTCCAGAAGAAGTTGCCTACATGATGATGCGGCAGGAGCGCAACCCCAATTTTCTGTCTGACCGTTGTGACCATATTGAAACTGTGGACTTTGATATCCAATGGTCCCCAGGGGAATTATTCGGTCAATCCTTCACAACTTAATATCCCCCACCCTAAAATCAGCGGGCTGGTGCTTGGCTACCGCAGTCAAGTGCCAGCCCGCTTTTTTGTTTCTCAACTGCAAATTCATAATTACACGGAGGAAAGAAAATGAAATCTTTAGTGAAAACCCTGTCCCTGCTGCTCGCTATCTGTTTGATGTTATCCCTGGCAGCTTGTGTTCCCATCAGAACGAATCCCACCAATCCCTGCACAGAAGAAACCACACTCCCCACTGAGTCGAGCCAGCCCACGGAAAGCTCCCCTGCTATCCCGGAGGATACTACCGGCTCAACGGAAGGAACGGTAGTCACGGAACCGACTATTTCTCCTACTGCTCCCAGCGAGGAAGCTACCACTCCGGTCGAGGAAGCAACCTCTCCCACAGGGTCATCTGAAACCGAGCCGACTGAAACACCTATCCAGTATCCGCTTTCCTACGCAGATGAAACAGCAGCTATCACCATCACAAAAGAGTGGTATGAGAATGCCTGGTGCTATATCGCCCATCTCCAGTTCACGGACCACACTCGGTTTGGCACAGCCTGTGCCAACGGTGCCTATGACAACGGCTTTGAAACCACATCCCATGCAGCTCAGCGGCTGGGTGCCATTTTCACTGTCAACGGCTGTTGCTCTGCCCCCTTCCTGGACTACCCCGTCATTCGCAGTGGTGTCTTGTGTAATGGTTCCGGCCGGAACCTTTGGGTTCCTGCGGTTTACAGCTCCACAACCGGACTGCTCCAGAGTGCCTGGGAAACAGGTGGAACGGATGGCATTGCCGGTGTGACCATTGACGAACTGGTAGAATCCGGAGCTGCAACTGACACCTTCTCCTTCGGCCCTCCTATTCTCACCAATGGATCTGTCGTCAGTAATTCGGACGACAGCCGAGCGCAAAGAAACTTCATCGGGACGAATGGTAACCCCGGCGATATCTGGATCGTTATCTCCGAGGGCAGATATCTGGATGGCGAATCCGCTGGGCTAACCTACCGCCAGTGTGCCCGATTACTGGCAGAAAAGGGCTGTACCTTTGGAGTACCTTTGGATGGCGGCGGCTCCTGCACGATGGTGTTCCAGGGTGAAGTTCTTAACAGTGCCAAGGGGCGAGAGCGGCCCCTGGTAGACTTCGTCTACTTCAAATAATCTTTGATTGCCACTAGCTTTTCCAATCTCTTTATGGCATTGTTGGTTTCCAAAATCAAAACGAAAGGAATGGGAATCATGACACGATTTCTGATTGTGGGATCTGGATGACACCAGATGCTGGAATGATTACATTTACATCTTCACGGAAGCAAACCAGTGGGCTTATTTCAAAGGCGGTATGTCCGAACATGGTCTGCTGGATCTCCGTGACAGTGTGGCGCAGTTGCCAGCCACACCGCTTCCCAAGGTGGTATCCGCTCCACAGCATCGATACTACGATGCAAACCAAAGGGAAATTTTTGCGGATATGCATATCCGATTTCCCGATGGCACGGTAGAAAAGATCTATGCCACTCAGGATGCCGAAGGCAAAACCGACTTGGGCATCAATGCTTCCAACGATGATTATATGCGCTTGCACGGAATCCCGGAAGCGGAAAGAGAGTTCTACTCTCTCTCGTCCATCGACCTTGATGGTGTTGAAATCTGCGAACCCACGGAAGATTTAGCTCCTACTCTTACCATGTAGGGGCTATTCTTATACACATTTTTAAGGAGGAAATTCCAATGATTCACGATGAAAGGGCAAGAGCGGCCCAAACCAGGCTCAACTATCCACCCGGTACGCGGTTGGAACTGGTCAGTATGTCTGACCCCTATGCACCGGTGCCCAGCGGCACAAGAGGTTCTGTTGTCCATGTAGACTCAATCGGCACCATCCACATGCAGTGGGATAACGGTCAGGGTCTTGGCCTTGTCCCAGGTGAGGATAGCTTCCGAAAGCTAACACCGCAGGAGCTGGCCGAAGAAGCACAGGAAATGGAGCAGGATTCAGGAGGTATCCAATGGCAAATGTGATCACAAACATCCTCATCTTCCACGGATATCTCTATCGGATTCGGGGTCTGAAAGCTGCTGTCCAGAACGACGAGTTCGGGTTCGGCAGTATTGACTTTAACAAGGTCATACCTACCCCTCCTGACATTTTCCAAGGGGCAGTGTCGTTGGAGGAAGTGCAAAACCGTCACGCAAAAACCTGGTACCACTGGAATCCGGAGAACTGGGGCTGCCGTGACAACGCATACGGTTTCCCTCGACTGCTGGATCGGGCAAGTCCCGAAACCCTGCTATTCGAGGTAGGCTGGTCTCCTCCCCATAAGGTAATTCAAAGGCTCTCGGAACTGTACCCCGATTTGAACATCATCCATCAGTGGGCAGATGACAATGTGGGCTTCAACTGCGGCACCAGAGAATACCGGGCGGGTCAGTTCCGGGAGGAACTCATGGAGGACGGCTCCAAAGAAGCCTTTGAATTTGCTGCCAAGGTCATGGATATCGACCTGGCAAAAGATAAGCAACTGTACTTGACCGAGGACGGTACCACCTATGAGTACCGGGAATTGGATCAAATTGAAGGAATGGAGGGAATGAATTTATGAACATCAAGTCAATCACCGCCGACGACTTGCGGCACATGGAGGGCAAGGAAGCTCTCATTCTGCAAGGCTGCGGCGGTGACCTCACTGAATGGGTAGACGGTATCAACGACCTGTTCACCAAAGAGGGCATTTTGCTGGAAGGAACCAAGTTCCGAGATGTTTGCAGCTTTGAGCATGAAGGGCTGACCTGTCTTCTTTACCCCATGGATGACATGGTCAAGCTGAATGTTGGAAAGCTGGCAATCTGGCGGCTGGCCAGTCATGATAACTTTGGTGGTACATGGCTGTCGGATTTCGTACCCAACCGGCTGGGCGGGTTTGCCCGTGACCAGCCTACCCAAGCACACCAAAAGCCCAACTGTCCCTTGATTGGTCAGGACGGCAATATCTTCTTCATCCTTGGCACGGCTTCCAAAACTTTGAAGGAACACGGTCTTGCAGACCAGGCAGAGGAAATGCTTCGCCGGGCACATCAAAGCGGAAGCTATTACGAAGCTTTGGGCATTGTCGGTGAGTATGTCAATATCACCTCCGTGGATGATCCGTGCGAGAATTTCGATGAAGGGATGGTGATGGGATAATGGAAGCGCTGTGGTTGACTGTCGGACTGCTGTTTGGCGTTTGTTTCTCTGCCATCGGTCTGGGCTGCTACCAGCTCAAGCGGATCTCTGCCTGCGAACAAGCGATCCGTGAGCTGAGGAACCAGGTCAAGTCCAAGTGTCCTATCTGATATGGGATGCCCATCTATAACCTGAAGGGGTGATATCGAATCAATAGTTTTATGTCCTGGGTCGGTGGCAAAAAAGCCCTCCGGGACGAAATCGTCGCGCGGTTTCCTTTGGATTATAAACGCTACATTGAGGTATTTGGAGGTGGTGGATGGGTTCTGTTTCATAAGAACCCCGGAAAAGATTTCGAGGTCTATAACGACTTCAACAGCAATCTGGTCAATCTGTATCGCTGCGTTCGAGAATACCCCGATGAACTGAAAGCCGAGCTGGAGTTCATGCTGAACTCCCGGCTGGACTTTGAGTATATGAAGTATATGCTGCACAATAAGGCCGTTCTCCCGGATATTCGGAGGGCGGCCTATTATTATGCCCTCATCCGCTACAGCTATGCTTCCAGCGTTGACAGCTTTGGCAGTCAGCCTCACTCCATGTGGAAGAATTTCCCTCTTATCTATGCGGCATCGAAACGGCTCCAGAATGTCGTTATCGAGAATAAGGACTGCGTAAAGCTGATAAACCAATACGACCGCCCAGAGAGTTTTTTCTATGCGGATCCACCATATTACGAAACCGAAAACTATTACGAGGGTGGTGGTTTCGGCCGGGATGATCATGCAAGACTGGCAGACCGGCTCTGTACCATCCAAGGAAAGTTTTTGCTTTCGTACAACGACCGCCCGGAGATCCGGGCTCTTTATGACCGGCCGGGAATCAGCATCGAAACCACCACTCGCCTATCCAATATCGCGCAGCGGTATGATGCCGGGTGCCAGTATCCCGAATTGCTGATTGCCAACTACGACACTACGGAACGAGCCAGATCCCTTGCACAGATGACCCTGTTCGATGAGTTTGGCTTAACCCCACAACAAATTTTGAATGAGAGGATATTAATAAGATGATTCACTTTACCACTGAAAAGAAAATCTCCATGATTATGGAAGCGCTCCAGGCCCTCGGCTGTTCCGTGCTGAGCTTGGAGTTTGAAGAAGGCACCTTGGATATGTCCATTGTTGTAGCCGATGATGACTACGATGATGATTGGGACGACGAGGACGATGACGAGGGCTGCCCCTGTTTTGACCCGGACGAGGATGATGACGATGACGAGTTGGAGCATTGTATCCATTGCTGCCCCGAGTGCGGCAGGTGTATGATCGGCCTGGATGGGGAGGACTGCTGATATGTCCAAAACCATCTACCGGGTCATGGGGAAGCGAGGGCGCATCACCATACCCTATGAATTTCGCCAGCGGGTGGGATTTGGGTACAACGATATTCTCAGCTTTACCCGCCAGGATGACAATTCCGTGCTGGTAAAGAGGGAGCGCATCTGCGATGACTGCAAGAATTGCGGTCGGGAGCCTGCTCAGCCTGATATCACCCTTTTGGAGCTGCTGGACAGCTTGACTCCTGCACAGAAGCGGGCTGCCCTGCTGCACCTGTCCGTCAAATGGGCAGAACAGCAGGGCAAGTCTCCCAATGCGAGGGATAGCGGATGAATGTACGAGTCTACCAGATCAATCCCGACCGGGATAAAAATCGCGTCATGTATGAACGGCTGGATGATCTCGCCAGGTATCAGGGCAGCTCCAAGGTGGATGAATCCCTGTACGACCGGGTGCTGAGAGCGGATGTAGACTGTGATAATCTGGAGCAGCTCTACACCATGCTGAATCTCAGCGGCCATCCCCTCCACCACGGTGGACAGATGAAGGTGTCTGATGTGGTAGTCACGGACGAGGGCGCGTTCTACTGTGACCGGCTTGGCTTCGTAGAAATCGGATTTGACGAATCCAAAGCCCAGATCCCGGAGGGAATGATGCGTGTCCTCTATGTGGAACCCGGCAAGGTTCCCTATGAAACAGAGATTCCCAACTGCCTGGAAGCAGGGCAGCAGGCCGTCAAGGGTCTCATTGATCTTGTGTATCTGGGTCACGGTGCCATTCTCGTCTGCAACGACGAAGGGAAGCTCATTGGGATGGACGGAAACCGGGTGCTGGACAACGGCACCATCATCGCCGGCCCCTTCTTCATTACCGGCGACGGCGGGGAGAATTTCTGTTCTCTGTCAGACGCGCAGACAGAATACTTCACGCAGCGGTTCCAAGAGCCGGAGGTAATCTCCCAGGAAGATGTGCAGGCCGATACCGGCTTCATCTTCTACTCGTTCTGAAAGAGGGGGTGAATCCGAGTGAAAATCAAGGCAAGAATCGATAGTATGGTGGACAGCCAGAATATCAAAGCCATTGCATCCGTTACATTGGACGGCCAGTTTGCGGTCCGAAATCTTCGGGTGGTGGATGGCAGTAAGGGGCTGTTTGTGGCCTGCCCCCAGGAATCCTATACAGGTAAGGATGGGGTAAAGAAATACTCCAATCTTTTCTATCCGATCTCCAATGCAGGCAAGGCGGAGCTGGAAAAGGCTGTGCTGGATGCATACCGGCTGCAGATGAATCCCAATTACCAGCCAGAGGTCTTGCAGGGCACGCGAGACGGTGTATATCCGGAACACGCACGGTTTCAGCAATCCAATTACCAGGAACCGGATTATAAGAATTCAGGGTATGCTGCAAATGATGATATGCTGCCCATGTATCATCTATAAAGATCTTGCGGGCAAGAAGCGAAAGCACAATGGCCTTTGGTCGTTGTGACGAAATACTGCCCATGGGGATTTATTTGGTATGCCGAATTTTCCATGAGATGCTAGACTTCCTGTGACTTTTTGAGTATATTATAGCTTATAAAACTATATGAAAGAAGAAATACCATGAAGAAAATACGAAAAACAACATCTGTTGTGCTGGTAGCTATGTTCCTGCTTGGCTGTTCACCGCAGACCACATCCACAGAACCGGAGGCGCTCCTGCAGGACATACATGTACTGCAGGAGCAGGCAGCGATCCAGAAAGATGAAACTGTTGCTTCCGAGGAAACAGAAAGCACGCAGCCATCTTCCGGCAAAGAACAGCATGAAACAGCCCCTGCGGAAAAGTCCCAGACAACAGAACCCACACTGCCACCAGTCACAGAACCTCCGACGGATATTGTGCCGCCGGCCACAGCAGGGCCCTCTCAGACAACGGATTCATCACTTCCTCCTGCAACAGAGCCTCCTGTGACAGAACCCGAAGTAATAGAATCCACCGAACCACCGGCAGAGATCATTGATACAGCAGCTTTGGAAAGCTACGGAAGATCCTACGCATCCAGCACCTACGGATACAACGGAACATCCGTTTGTACACCGGGTACCGGTGCCGGATTCTTCCCGGCAGCCACAAAAGTCATTATGACAATGGAAGAAGGCCGCCAATATGTACGAGAGGCTGTAGACAGCCAGTATAAGCGGGATATGGCCTATGGCTATTTGCCATACGAGGAGATCGATGGCGTAATTGTCAGATGCCCCATCAATGTAAAGGTGGAGTGCGCAGGAGACAACACCTACACCATCACCGTCTATTACGGTGGCACCGCATAACGGAATAACCCAACACAAAACCCTGTCTTTCAAAAGGCAGGGTTACTTTTATGAAAGGAAATAAGCCTATGAACAAAACTGCCCAACGGATCGTTTCCGGACTGTTGGTTTTGCTTGCGGTGATTGGAACGCTCCCGACTGTTTTTGCCACAGGCACCGGCTTGGAAAAAACGCCCACAGAGCCAACGGAAAAAAATGAATCCACTGACACTACTGAACCCACTGGATATCCGGATACAGGAGATCCTGACATTGCCGATACGCCGCCTGATTCTGATATGGAGGAAGAAGTCACTGCCAGCAGAGTCTTCATCGGTGGGGAAGATGCACCGATGCTGTTTGACACCCGTGCCGCAATTAGGGGCACCCATTATCAAAGAGCGATTATTTGGCTTAACAGCGGTGATTCTCAATTGAATTTCACATACAACAGCAAGAATTACAGCGTCAATCGCCTTTATGTCCATGGTGTTATCTATAACGGCAGCCGATATGTGGCCTACTGTGTGGATCCCGGTGTTCTCACTACAGAAAGCTCCGGCGGATACAGCGGCTCTGAAACGGCCTGGTCTGATCTGGACATTGATACCCAGACCGCTGTGGGTCTGGCGGTGCTGTATGGCGCTCCCAACGGGCTGTCCAGCTCCGACAAGAAGACCATGCTGACCTATGAGTTTGCCACACAGATCGTAATTCATGAAATCATCCTGGGCTATCGCAGTAAGCTGCCTCCCTATGCCTGCAGCAATGAGAGTATCATCAAAAAGTTTGGCGCAAACGCGGATGGAACTACTGACAATTCCTACAGACGCGAGATCACTTCGGGAAGCGCGGACTATTCCTCCCTGCATGGCCAGTACATAGATCGGTGTGTCCTGCGTCAGGCTTATGACCAGATCGCGGCGAATATGGCATCCCACTATGTGCTCCCCAGCTTTGCCAGCAGATATAACGCTGCCGCCAGGACTTATGAGATGACCAAACAAAACAACGGTACCTATTCTGTGACGCTGACAGACAGCAACAACGTCCTCAGTAAATGTACATTCCAGAACGGAAACGGTCTGACTTACTCCGTCAATGGCAATAAGCTGACTGTCTCATCCAGTGGTCCCTTTGATGGGGTGAAAAGCTGTGCTTTGAGCAGTTCCGGAGGTGTGTCCAAGGATGTTCCCAACCTGGCGAATGAAACATTTCTTCTCTGGCAGTCCGGCTCGTATCAGCGACTGATTACCCTGATGGAGCCGCAGAATGACCCGCTGCCCATCTGCTTTAATGTGTCTGCACCGGTTGCCAACGGTACGGCGCAGATTATCAAGCAAGCTACAAACGGAGGAAGTGTTTCGGGATGGCATTTCACGGTCAAGAATGCCAGTGGTACCAAGATTGGGGACTATGTAACTGACGCCACCGGTGTTATTAGCATCGAACTGGAACCGGGTACCTACACTGTTACGGAAACGGATGCGGCAGCAAAGTATTGGGTAAACGATCCTACCGTAACCAAGAGTATTACGGTAAAAGCCGGTGAAACAACCAGCGTTACCTTTACCAACCAATGGAAAGGTCAAGCGCAGATTGTCAAAACCACTACCAACGGCGGCAAGCTGGATGGTTGGCATTTCACAATTAAGGATGCCAGCGGCAACAAGATCGGTGACTATGTGACTGATTCCACCGGTATTATCACACTGGATTTGGAACCCGGCACATACACCGTAACAGAAACGGATGCCCAGGCCAAGTATTGGGTTAACGATGCTACACCCACCAAAACTGTGACTGTCAAGGCAGGCGAGACAGCCAAAGTCACATTCAAAAACCAGTACCATGGTCAGGCGCAGATCATCAAGACCTTGCTGAATCCGGAAGCCGGGACTTTGGAGGGATGGACCTTTACAATTACCGATTCTGGAGGAAAGAAAGTCGGTACCTATCAGACCGACAGCACCGGTGTCATCACTGTGGATCTGGAGCCCGGTACCTATACCGTGACGGAGGTGCTGGAAGATAGTTCCCTGTGGCAGTGTACCACTGCAAATTCCCAGACTATCAAAGTTACTGCCGGTAAAACGGCAAAAGTTACTTTCACCAATGCTCTGCGCCCCGGTACGCTTCAAATCCGGAAGGTAGACACTCACGGAACCCCCCTTGC
This sequence comes from Faecousia sp., assembly GCA_051867435.1. Classification (GTDB taxonomy): domain Bacteria; phylum Bacillota; class Clostridia; order Oscillospirales; family Oscillospiraceae; genus Faecousia. Next base: position 22,660 of record JBJDYP010000088.1, on the reverse strand, counting down.
AGGAGTAGAATTCCTTTTGGAGTGGAGCAAAGACGGTGAGAACTGGCAGTCGGTGAGCTTTACCGAATCGTCCGTTCCGCAGATTGGAGGCTGTACCACTGTGGGCTTGACTAACGGCAAGCTTAAAAGCGATTCAGGTGGCGTTGTTGTATTTAGCTGTCTGCATCCTCTCGTCCAGTACCGGTTGACCGAAACTGCCACTGTGAACGGCTATCAGCTTCTGAAAGGCTATGCCTACGAAGGATCATTGCCTTTAGAGGATGACCTGACTATCTCTCTTCAGGTGGTCAACGCAGAGGTCTTCCACCTGCCTAACACCGGCGCCAAGTCCATTGTTCTTATGCCCATTGCACCGGTGCTGTGCCTTGCCACCTGCGCCGGTGCTTTGCTTTGGCTCCGAAAAAAGGAAGGTCGATAATGACTGAAACCTATCATGCCAGGGATGCCCCTATGAGGGTTATATCCCTGGCTTTTTCTCATTTTCCCCATTCATCAACTCAACAACATATTATTCTCATTTGAAAGGAAGATGTTAATTTATGAAAAACCTCAAGAAGTTTATGGCGATTTGCCTGAGTCTGATGTTCATTCTGACCTGTGTCCCTGCCGCGTTTGCCGCCGAGGTGGACGATGCCACCATTCATGAGGACGCGAACTGCTCCCTGACCATCTGGAAGTTTGACTGGACCAACGCCCTGAAGGACGGTGTCTGGAATGAGGATTCCTTCATCTCCACCGGCTGGCGTGAAAGCTATGTGGAAGAAGTCCTGGGCGAAGGTGTGCGTCAGGGCGATGCCAACGGATCTCCCGACAATGCCCTGGGCAACGGACAGAACTCCAACGGATATGCCATTAAGGGAGTAGAATTCAGCTACCTGCGTGTGGCTGATATCGTAACCTTTACCGAGTCCGCCAACGATCAGCACCCCGAATACAACCAGACCATGGTACTGTACGGCTTCAATAAGGTGAAGGCTGCTGACCTGCTCTCTGCCATCGGTCTGCCGGACGGAGCTGACCGTTATGAGAATGCCGACGCTACCGATAAGCTGAGCCATGACAATTTCTACTACACTTCCGATACTCTGAACAAAGCCATGGCTGATTCCCTGAACGCCAACTCCACCACTGTGAAGGATGCGCTGGAAAAGTATATGTGTGAATTTGGCGGAACCGCTATGCCCCTGACCAATGAAAACGGCAAGACCATCGTCCGTAATCTGCCTGTGGGTCTGTACCTGCTGGTGGAAACCAAGGTGCCTGAGATGGTCACCAGCACCACCAACCCCTTCTTTGTATCCCTGCCTATGACCACCGTTTCCGGCGATGCCAACTCCGCTTCCCCCGAGGGTGGTCACTTATGGAACTATGATGTGGTGGTGTACCCCAAGAATGAAACCGGCATCCCCAGCCTGGAAAAGACCGTCCGTGAAGCAAAGAAGGACACCGGCAACAACAATGGCTCCGATGTCATCACCGATGGCTTCGACCACAACGCTACCGCATCTGCCGGTGATGTGATGGAGTACCAGATTGTATCCACCCTGCCCACCATCACCTCCGATGCAACCCGCCTGACCGTGTACAACTTCTATGACACCATCTCCGAGGGTCTGAGCTACAACAAGGCTGACGGCGTACAGATCGAGATTTTCACCGACAAGGACTGTACCGACAAGGTTGCTTCCTGGGATATGCAGTCTGGTAAGTTTGCTGTGTCCTACTCCAGCGATGACCGTCATATGACTGTGGATGTGTCCAAGGTCGGTCTGGACGAGATCAACGGCAGAACCACCAATGTGAACGGTCATGTGTATATGGGCTACTCCAACTACACCGTCCGCGTGACCTACACCGCAACGGTCAACTCCAACGCTTCCATGATCTTCGGTCAGGACGGCAATGAGAATGAAGTGGTGCTGACCTGGAAGCGCACCAGCTCCGACTACTATGACACCCTCATTTCCGATGCCCATGTGTACTCCTTCGGCATCGATCTGACCAAGGTATTCTCCGACAAGGATAGTGAGACTGCCGAGGACACCGGTATGTTCAAGTATGTGAAGTTCAAGATATGGAATGAAACTGACGGCTATTGGGTCACTGCCACCCGCAATGATTCTGAGGGCGTGTACTATGTCACCGGTCATGTGACCGAGGAAGCGGATGCCACCGTGTTCTATCCTGTGACCTCTGATGGCAGCTTCGGCAAGATCATCGTCAAGGGTCTGGAAGATGACGAATATGTTCTGACCGAGATTGAGACTGCCAACGGCTATGTGCTGCTGAAGGATCAGATTCATGTGGTCATTACTGCATCCGACGATGCCACCCGCCCCTGCACCATCTACACCAAGGATGTGCTGGGTGTTCTCCAGAATGACCCCCACTACCAGTTCGACGGCGGCTACGACCTGCATCTGGCTGGCATCCCCCAGCAGGCGCTGATCTACAACTACCTGATCGCATCCGCAACCGTGGACGGCAACGCCGTGGATATGCGTGAGGATAACGGCAGCGCCAATGCAGCGGCTCTGCTGAAGGTAGTCAACAACCCCGGCTTCGACCTGCCCGACACCGGTGACAACGGCACTATGCTGCTGAGCATTATCGGTATCATGACCATGGCCGGTGCCGCTGTGGTAATTGTGCTGGCAACCCGCAAGAAGTCCAACCCCGACCGCAAGTAATCCTTTTGTGACCCGGAGCGAAAGCTTCGGGTCTCCCTTTTGGAGGGATCTATGAAAAAGAAAACAATAACCATTATTCTGGCAATCCTTGCATTTTTGATCGCGCTCGGTCTGACCCTGTATCCCATGATTGCCGCAAAGTACAATGCATCCCACCAATCCACAATCCATGCAGATTATGAGCGGATTCTGGAAAAGACGGATGATGCCCAAAAGGAGCAGGCTTTGGAGCTGGCCCACCAGTATAACGAAATGCTGAAGCCCGGTGTGCAGGAGGCATTTTCACAGGATCTGCTCCAATGGGCATCCGAGGATTACGCAGACCAGCTCAACATCGCAGGTAACGGCATCATGGGCTATGTGGTGATTCCCAACATCCAGGTGAACCTGCCTATCTTCCATGGCACAGCAGACGGAACCCTTGCCAAGGGCGTGGGGCATCTGCTGGGAAGCTCTTTGCCGGTGGGCGGCAAAGGAACCCATGCGGTTCTGACCGGGCATTCCGGTATGGCGAGCCAGAAAATGTTCTCCGACCTTCCCGGAATGAAAGTCGGAGACATTTTCTATCTGGACATTCTGGGACAACGCCTTGCCTATGAGGTACAGGAAATCAATACCGTGCTGCCATATGACACCAGCCTTTTGGAAATCGAACCGGAAGAAGATTTGTGTACCCTCGTAACCTGCACCCCTTACGGCGTGAATACCCACCGTCTGTTGGTAAGGGGTTCCCGCATCCCTTACGAAGAAACGGAGGAAATTGTAGAAACTGCCATTGGGGAGGATGACCAGGCGGCTTCCACATGGGAGCAAGAGTACATCAAGGGCATCTGCATTGCCATCGGCATTGTGGTTTGCTTTGTTGTGATCGGTCTCATCGTGTGGCTCTTTCAGAGGTCGAAACATGAGAATGTGGCGTAAAATTGTGATTCTGCTGATGCTGATGGTGCTGATCGCGGGACTGGGTATTGCACTATATCCGCACTTCAATGGTTGGATCACCGACTACTACATTCGAAAGGAAGCAGAGAAATTTCTGTCCTATGTGGATACGGTGCCGACATTTTCGATATCCACCCCAGAACCTGAAGATACCGAACCGGCATCTACTGAACCGGAGCCAACCCAGCCTCCTACACCATACCCGGAACTATTGGAAGCGATGCAGGCTTACAACCAAAGAATATGGGAGCAGCGGCAGGTCGGACTGTGTGACCCTTGGGCCTATCAGCAGCCCAGTTTTACATTGGGCGACTATGGATTAGAAGATGAGGTCTTTGGTGTGATCACGATTCCCAAGTTGGACATTGAGCTTCCTATCTATCTGGGTGCCACCAGCAAGCACATGGCGGAGGGGGCGTCACATTTGAGCCAAACCAGCATCCCGGTGGGCGGTGAGAATACCAACTGCGTCATTGCTGGTCACCGTGGCTTTCGGGGGGCCTCCTATTTCCGCTACATCACGGAACTGAAGCCCGGTGATGAGGTTATCATCACGAACCTGTGGGGCGAGCTGCGGTATTCCGTTGTGGAAACCAAAATCATCAACCCCAATGATGTGCAAGAGATTCTTATCCAAGAGAATCGTGAACTATTGACCCTGCTCACTTGCCACCCCTATGCCTCTGGAGGAAAACAGCGGTATGTGGTGTACTGTGAGCGAAACTATGATTTGGAGGTAATACATGAATAAGAAACTGATTCGTACTCTGACCATTGTGGGCGTTATGGTCCTCCTGGTCGCAATAATGGCAATGCCTGCCTTTGCTGCCTCTGGTGATGTATCCGGTGCAATCGAGGGTACCTGGACTGCCGCCAAGGGTCAGGTGCAGACCATCGTCAATAATGTGGTGTTCCCGGTCATTGACATGATTCTGGCAATTCTGCTGTTTGTCAAAATCGCAACCTCTTACATGGAATATCGTAAGCATGGCCAGTTTGAGTTCACTGCTCCGGCGATCCTGTTCGCCTGTCTGCTGTTCTCTCTGACCGCCCCCAGTTACATCTGGAGCATTCTCTAATATGTCGAGGGAAGAGCATGATGCGTGAACACATTCCCATGTACCAATATTCCCTTGCGGAAGCAAAGCGATGGGGGCAAGTAGATGCATGGCTGGAAAGCTACAAGGAAAACTGCGCCTGTGCCAGAGCCATCGAAGATGCCATTCGGCAGAGCTTCGATGGGATGTATCTTCAAGATGACTGTGCCAAATCTGTGATCGACCAGTTTGGGATGAACCGGGTGAACTATGTTCTGGCGAATACCATCCGGGAAAAGAACTACGATGGTCGTTTCTCGCCCAGTAATAAAACTTGGGCGAAAGGTATCCATGTCCCCAAGGATTCCGGCAACTGGGCATTCATTGCGGAAAGCCACCCGGCTGTTCTGGACGGTTTTGTTACACAGGTAAGGGCAGCTTGGGATGCGCTGGGGCTCTACGGCGAAGATCACATTGTATCAGACAGCCGAAGCGAGGACTACACCGGCAAGGTGCTTGTGGTCAGTCCAACCTGGCTGAAGGACTGCTATCTGACACCGGAGTATCAGCTATTTCACGCCAAAAGCGGCTTTGGCTGTTCTCCCACTGCTTCCGGCAGAAAGATCTATGGCACATTCCTCTATGATGGGGAAAACACCAATCTGGATCGAAGCGACTTCCTTGGTATCCTGAAGGATGAGTACCTTCCCGAATGGGCAAGGGAAAAGCTGGAAGCTCAGAGCATTCAGGAAGAACCCTCTGCAATGGAGCAGAGTATGTAAGCACATCCACAAACTGGGCAGCTACCGAAAGGCGGCTGCCCTCCTTCCTAAAAAAGAGGTGATGTTTATTGTTTGGCTGGCTTGGTGATATCCTGGCAGGTATCGGTGATGCCATAGGTGTTATCTTCGATAACACGGTTGGCGAGCTGATAGACTCCATTTGGACGGAGTTCATCCGCTGGATATACAACGCCATATATGATGCAATGGCCGACCTGTTCTCCGGCATCAACTATATGGGCGCGGAGATATTTAATCTAAGCTGGGTCAACGCAGTGATTCAGCTCTTTACCCTCCTTGGCTGGTCTCTATTTGTAGCAGGCGTGGCAATGGCGGTCTTTGACCTTGCCATCGAATGCCAGAATAGCCGCACCAGTGTAAAAACCACCGCGCTCAATGTCCTGAAGGGCTTCTTTGCCTGTTCGCTGATTGGGGTTGTCCCGGTGGAACTGTACCGATTCTGCGTGTCCTTGCAGAATACATTCGCCCACGACCTGATTCGGATTTTCACCGGATCGATCAACGCTTCCTTTGGCGACTTCGTCATGGAAACCATGGCGATCGGGCTGAATCCGACTTTCGCTACGAACAACCTGCTTCTGACCCTGCTCACGCTCATTGCGTTCTGCTACTGCGTGATCAAGATATTCTTTGCCAATATCAAGCGAGGCGGTATCCTGCTGATTCAGATGGCTGTAGGTGAGCTGTATATGTTCAGCCTGCCCAGAGGATACGCGGACGGCTTCTGGCAGTGGTGCAAACAGGTGGCAGCGATCTGCCTCACTTCGTTTCTGCAAACCACGCTGCTCTTCCTGGGTCTGATGACATTCCAGGACAATATGCTGATGGGCCTCGGTATCATGCTGGCAGCCAACGAAGTCCCCAAGATCGCCCAACAGTTCGGCTTGGACAGCTCCGTCCGCTTCAATGTAAGCTCGGTCGTCTATACTACCAGTTCTGCGGTCAACATGGCCCGTACACTGGCGAAACCAAAGTAAGGGGGGAAAGAGAGAATGACCCAATATCTGTATCCCCAGAACCTCAAAGCCAAAGCGAATCTTTGGTTTTGGGGTCTGCGCGACTTCGTGATCATCTGCGTAGCAGCCCTATTTTCGGTTGCGATTCTCATCAACACGGGTCTGCTGCTCCCTGCGGCACTCACACTCTGCTATGCCTTTTTAAGCGTCCGCATCAAAGAAACCACCGTCATGGACAACATTGGCTTCGCGTTTCGCTATTTTCTAACCACACAACAACACTATGAATGGAGATGATGCATTGAAAAGCAAGAGAAAAGGACGCTCCGTCCAGCAGCTCCTTGGTATCCAAACCTTTACTGACTACGGTCTCATGACGGATGCCGGGGAGTTGCTTTTTTATCGTGTACTTCCCACCAATATATCCGTTCTGTCCACTGCCAACATCGATATCAAAATCCGGCATCTGAAACTGCTCCTGTCCACCATCCCCGACTTGGAGATCGTGTGCCTGGATAGCTGCGAGTGCTTCGACGGTAATAAAGCCTATCTCCAGCAGCAGGCGAAGCAGGAATCCAATCCCAAGGTTCGATCTCTGCTCCTCAAGGATCGGGATATGCTCACCGGAATGCAGGTGGAAATGTCCACTGCCCGGCAGTTTGTTTTGATCAAACGGTTCAAAGGCATGAAGCCTGAACAGGTATTCACGCTCAGGAACCGGATATTCAAGACCATTTCTGAGCAGGGCTTCGAGGCACAGAGAATGGATAAGGAAGATATCAAGCGGCTCATTGCCATTTACTTCGGTGCATCTATGGATGGTGACCTTATGCCCGATGTGGATGGAGCACAGTTTTGGGGGGAGGCGGCAGATGAAACTGTTTAAGAAAAAGCCCAAAGAGCTGACTCCGCAGCAGCAAGAAGTCATCCGCACCAAGGACTTCTTTGACTGTGTATCACCCAGCACCATTCGCTTCTTTGCCGATCGTTACATTGTTGGCAACAACTACTGCTGTGTCTGGGCGATCAAGGAATATCCCCCGGTGACTGAGGAACAGGCCATTCTGTCCCAGCTTGCGGAGCGGAACGGCGTAACGCTCCGGGTCTATCACCGGCTGGTGGAGCCTATGGAGCAGAACCAAATCATCAACAACGCCAACCGGAAGAATCGGCTAATGGCGGGTGACAACAATCTGAACGAAGCGATCCAGGCGGAGGGCAACCTCCAGGATGTGATCACACTACTGGCTGAGCTTCGTAAGAATCAGGAGCCTTTGCTCCATTGCGCGGTCTATATCGAATTGAGGTCAAAAAGTGAAGATGCCCTCAAGGAGCTGCAGTCCGACATTATCATGGAGCTGACACGCTCCAAGCTCACCGTGGACAAGCTGTTCCTCCGTCAACAGGAGGGTTTCCTGTCCGTGGTGCCTTTCGGCAGCAACCAGTTCGGCCCTCAGTTCGAGCGGGTTCTGCCTGCCAGTTCTGTGGCTAATTTGTATCCCTTCAACTTCTCCGGCAAGACAGACCCCAAAGGCTTCTACATTGGGAGAGATAAGTACGGAACGAATATCCTTGTGGATCTGGACCGCCGCAGCGATGATAAAACCAATGGCAGCGCCCTTATTCTGGGCAACTCCGGCCAGGGCAAGTCCTTCCTGCTGAAGCTCCTGCTCACCAACCTGCGGGAAAGCGGAAAATCCGTGATCTGCCTTGATGTGGAAGATGAGTACCGGGATCTGACTGCCGCGCTGGGTGGTACTTATCTGGATTTCCTTTCCGGCAAGTACATCATCAATATCCTCCAGCCCAAAGCGTGGAGTGCGGATGAAGAACCGGACGAAACCGCCCCCGAAGCATTCCAGAAGGTTACCCAGCTCTCCCAGCACATCGCGTTCCTCAAGGACTTTTTCCGTTCCTACAAAGGTTTCTCCGATGCCCATATCGATACACTGGAAATTCTCATTGAAAAGCTATATGAGGAATTCGGTATTACGGAGCAGACAGACCTGTCCCGGCTGAAGGTGGATGACTATCCCATTCTGTCCGACCTATACCGGCTATGCCAGAAGGAGTTCCGGGAATATGATCCCGAGGTTAAAAACCTCTACACTGAGGATATCCTCCGGGAGCTGTGCCTGGGTCTGCACTCCATGTGTGTAGGCTCTGAAAGTAAGTATTTCAACGGCCACACCAATATTACGGATGATAAATTCATCTGCTTTGGTGTCAAGGGTCTCATGGATACCAATGAACGGCTGCGGACTGCCATGCTGTTCAACATCCTGTCCTACATGAGCAACGCCCTCATCGGTGTGGGCAACACCGTTGCCGCCATTGACGAGCTGTACCTGTACCTGGGCAGTCAGATCACCATCGAATACATCCGAAACTCCATGAAGCGAGTTCGGAAACGGGATTCCATTATGATTCTGGCATCCCAGAATGTGGAGGACTTCCTCATTCCCAGCATTCGGGAGTTTACAAAGCCCCTGTTCAGTATCCCCACCCACCAGTTCCTGTTCTACCCCGGTCAGATCAATCCCAGGGATTACATGGATGCCTTGCAGGTGGAGAATGCGGAATATGAGCTCATCCGCTACCCGGAGCGTGGTACCTGTATGTATCGCTGCGGCAATGAACGCTATCTGCTGCAGGTTATCGCCCCCGAATACAAGGAGGCGATCTTCGGAAAGGCAGGCGGTCGTTAATGTCTGCCACTGTCGCTGCAGCGCTCAAGAAAATAGCTGTTGCCATTGTGTCAGACAAGGATGCCAGAAAAACTCTGTTCACGATTCTGCTGGTTTTGCTGCTGGTTATCTTAATGCCGATCTTCGCCATCATCGCTGTGTTCAGCGGCCACATCTCCTTCGATACCAATGAGCTGGTAGCTGCTGTGGAAAAAATCATGACGACGGAAGATATTGCCATGCTCACCACCATAGAGAACACGATGGAATCCATCGAGGCAGCAATGGAGAATGCCGAGATGCCGGGAAAGGTGGCAGAAGCCCAAGCCCTGTACATCATGGCACTATACGACTATTCCGGCTCCAGCGACTTTGTCACACGGCTGACAGGATGCTTCCAGGAAGGACAGACCGATGCCCAACTTATTAACCGGGTAAACAGCGAGTTTGGAACGGATATCTCCGTGGATGAGTTTACCAAGGTTGCGCAGATAGTGCATACCACCTACATCGACTACTCCGGATATGTTGACATCACCACAAAAAACAATTTGGATCTCACCACATGGGCTATTGAAGCCTGTGACTCCGGCTGGGGCTATGTTTGGGGCACCTATGGTCATGTTTTGACCCGTTCCTACTATGAAGCCAAGCTGGAGCAGTATCCGGAGGGTGTGGGCAACTATGCTGATTTTATCCTCTCCAACTGGCTCGGCAAGCGAACCGCTGACTGTGTTGGTCTTATCAAAGGCTACTGCTGGTTCAACCCGGAAGCCCAGACCATTGGCTATGCCATCAACGGAATGCCCGATGTCTCGACAGAAACCATGATCAGCCTATGTACCGAACAGGGTTCCATGAGTACGATGCCGGAGATCCCCGGACTTCTGCTCTGGAAAGAGGGTCATGTGGGCATTTACATCGGCGGCGGCTATGCCATCGAAGCAATGGGCACCAAATACGGCGTGGTCAAGACACTGGTCAGCGGCCGTGGCTGGTCGAAGTGGGGCAAACTTCCCTGCATTGCGTACATTGAGGAAGTGGAGCCATCCGTGTCTGCCACTGCGTCAATAACTTGAAACCCATAAGAAGCTGGGGGTGTCCCCGGCTCCACACAAAATGAAAGAGGTGTAAACACTTGATCAAAGTAACTGTTCGGTATGGAGAAAACCATACCGACATCCGCTTCCCCTGCACAGAGAACGAGCTTCAGGAAGCAGTCGAACGCCTGCACCCCAGTGATCCCACCAACATGGAACTTTATGTCTCTGCCGTCCACTACCCGGAGGAACTGGCCGTCCTGCAATACTGCTTCGTGAATCTGGATGAGCTGAACTACCTTGGAAAAAGGATGGAAAGCTTCTGGGGTGACGAGGCTCCCCGGTTCGGGCAAGCCATCAAACTGGAGGGAGCCAGTACCGTAAGAGAAATGATAAACCTCTCATTCAATCTGGACAAGTACGCCCTGATTACGGATCTGTCGGATATGGGAAAGGTAAGCAGAGAATATGTCCTTCAGACAGAGGGCAGTGTACATGCCAACGATGCTGACGATCCTAAGTATGTGAAGATCGGCATGGAGCTTTTCCAGTCTGGGCGTGGCATTCTCACGGAGCAGGGGCTCCTGTTCCCGGACAAGAGCAGACCCCTGGAACAGCCCTACACCGGCACCACATTCCCCGAATATTTATATTCCCCCTGTATGCTGGTGGCAGAGATCAGCTACCGGGGGCAGAGGGAATATGCCTATCTGCCAACTGAAAGGCTGGCGATCCAGAAAGCACTTGGGCGATTGGGTGCCGCCAGCTTACATGCGTGTGAAGTTCGGATTGATAGCTTCGATATGAGCAACCCGCAGTTTGCGGAATTCTGCAATCATGTACTGGCAGCAGAAGGTCTGCCCTCGCTGAACCACTTGTGCGAAATAATCTCCAACCAAGTCAGTGCCGAGAACTTCCCCAGCTTCTATGGAGCCTTCGCCGCCTCTGGCGTGGACAACACAGCGGATGCAATCCGTATCGCAGAGAATGTAGATTCCTTCTACTATGCCAAGGGGGTAAAGAATGAAGCGGAGCTGGGCAAGTGGTGGTTGGAGCATTACTCCCAGTTTTCTGTCAGCCCGGAACTGGAGCAGTTCTTCGACTATCAGGCATACGGCGAGTACCTCAGTCAGTTTCTGGATATCCACTACCTGGAAAGCGGTGACTGCGTTTTTCTGGATGGAACGACAATGGATGATGTGTTAGGTATCGCACCTGCGGAAGATATGAGGATGGGAGGTATGTAGATTTCCGGGTTCCCCCGGAGCAAATCATGTAAGGAAGGATGATATTTTGAAGAAAGTAAATGTAACGATTTCCTATGATGAGGAAAAGCTCAAGGCCCTTCGCTGGTACATGGAGCAGAAAGGTATCTCCGTAGAGGACGAGCTGTCCAAATCCGTGGACACGCTCTTTGCGAAAAATGTTCCTGCCAGTGTCCGCAGCTACATCACGAGAGAGCCGGAAGGCAGTGCCGAAGGCGATGCCCCCAGAAGTCATCGGAAAAACTCTGCCCAGGAACGGCAGGATACCGGTCCGATTGTGGAGGAATAATTCTGCTGCCGGGTCAGAGGTTCTATCGCCGCTGTCGCCCCTGTGTCGGCTTTTCTGCTGGGATAAGGTAAACACCCATCCCCACCTCTAAAAACGGCACACAGGCGAAAAAATGCCCCAAAAAGGCGGGAAGGTCAACCAAATTTTGAAGGACTGGAGGTAAGAAGTGAAACGGAAAGACCCGTGGCAATTTTTCCGCATGGGCAGCGGTCAGGTTGCCTACAACAAAACCTGCCAGCGGTGCATACATAGCTGTAAACAAAGCTGGCGTGTCAAGCTGATACAGTGCAGCAGGTTCTCTCGTGATCTGGGGATGCGGAAAAGTCCGCAATTCAAGGTTTGAGAATCTGTGACGATTTCGTTGCAGGAAAAAGGACCGGGGTCATGAATGCCCCCGGTCCGATTCACAGCGCCCAGCAATGCTGGTCGCGCAAGGGTTTTTCAGCGTTTTTTCCTAAAAACGATAGGGGTCAAAAAAGTGGACAGTTTGGGCAAAAGGGGTCAAAAACTTAAATTCCTTAGAGCCGCAGGGCTTTTTCAGGGGTTGCGCCGCTTTTCACGAATTTTAAGGCTCAAAAGCACCGATTCCAGACCCCGAAGGCAACGCACCCGGCAAAGTAGCAATTACGATTGTAAAGGAGAAGAAATGGAAAAAAACAAGCAAAAATTCGCTCTCTGGGTAAGTCCGGATACGATGAATCGTGTGGAAGATATCTACAAGAAAGATGCCTGCCGGAGCCGGTCTGAGTTCATAGAGAAAGCCATCAATTTCTATTGTGGCTTCCTCTCAGCAAAGGATTACGGAGATTACATTCCCGAAGTGTTCATCACTACTATGCAGGCAAGCATGGATTCCATGGAGAACAGAATAGCAAATCTGCTGTTCAAGAATGCAGTTGAGATTTCGATTCTGTCTCACCTCATGGCAGCCCAAACCAATGTGGATCAGAATACGGTTGACAGTCTGCGGCAGATGTGCGTCAGAGATGTGAAGCGAACGCAAGGCGCAATTCGCTTGGAAGATGCCTACCGTTTCCAAAAGCCACCGGTGAAGTGACGTGGCAAAAGTCATTTTGAAGTGCCGCTATCTGAAAACCGGAAACTCCGCACACTCGAAAAATGTGGTCAAGTATATTGCCACGCGGGATGGGGTTGAGAAGCTGGATGATGCCTGGAAAGCAAAGCCAGTATCCGTTGGTCAGCAGCAGCTCATAGAGGAACTGCTCCATGATTTTCCGGACTCCAAGCGGACTTATGAGTATCAGGACTTCCTTCAATCGCCCACCCAAGGTAATGCCTCGGAATTTATTTCCAGAGCCATTGAGGAAAACGCGGACCTCATTGGCAAGAAGGATAACTATGTCCATTACATCGCTATGCGTCCTCATGTTGAAAAGATGGGCGCCCACGGATTATTCTCAAGCACCGATGCCCCCATTAACCTGGATCAGGTAGCCGCAGAAGTCGCACAGCACCCTGGAATTGTTTGGACAAATGTCCTGTCCCTTCAAAGAGAAGATGCTGCCCGGCTTGGATATGAAAAGGTGGATGCTTGGCGAAATCTGCTCCGCAAGAAGGCGCCTGCAATGGCAACGGCAATGAAGATTCCTCTCAAGGATCTGCGTTGGTATGCTTCGTTTCATAACGAGGGGCATCACCCTCACTGCCATATTGTTGCGTACTCCGTTGGCAAAGAACCCTACATGAGCGCGGAAGCGATCTTGAAACTTAAGGCTGCTTTTGCCAACGAAATGTTCCGGGAGGATCAAGTTCAAATCTACGAGCAGCAGACCAAGTATCGGGATAGTTTGACCATGGAAGCAAGGGATATCATAGCCCAGATCGTCGCGCAGATCAATGCCGGCAGCTACCAAAATCCGCAGATGGAAACTCTCATGCAAGAGCTGGCAAAGCGGTTATCGCATACAACCGGAAAAAAGGTTTATGGCTATCTGCCCCAGCCCACACGGAATATTGTCAATGCCATTGTGGATGAACTCTCCAAAGAACCGATGATTGCGTCTTTGTATAACCTGTGGTTTGAACAGCGGTGCCAGATCGTTAACTTCTATCAGGACACGGACCCGGAGAAAACTCCTCTCTCCCAAAACGATGTGTTCAAGCCTGTTCGCAATGCGGTTGTCAAGGAGGCGCTCCGAATACTGGAGTATCCCACAGCAATCGTGCTGACGGAAGAACCGCTTGCAGATGAGCCTGCAGAAATCATTGGTGAGGAAGCTCCGGCCGTCATTGATACCACGCCTATGGAGCTGCCCATAAGCGCAAGTACCGATGAAAAACAGCCGCCACCGAATCCCAAAGCACAGTCTGATCTGTGGTATCAAGAAGCCTACCGAGGATTCCTTGCTATCGAGCAACAGATGGCAGATGACAAACTGTACTACCGCCTTGGCTCAATGAATATGCACGGTGTTGGTACACCAAAGGATTTATGGAGAGCCAAAGAATACTACGAAAAAGCCATTGCCCTTGGCAATGTGGATGCCCTCTACGGCCTTGGAAAGCTGTATCTGGACGAGTCTTTCCCGGAGCATGATGCTGCCAGGGCGGTCATTCTTTTGAAGAAAGCTGCCGCCCAGGATCACACCTATGCCCAGTACACCTTGGGCAAGCTCCAGTTCCAGGGCGAGGTCACGGAGAAGAATATCCATGAAGCCATGCGGTGGCTGACCAAGGCTGCGGAAGCGGGAAATTCCTATGCCCAATACTTTCTTGGCAAGGCTCTGCTATACAGTGCGGACATCCCCCACGATGCGGCTCGTGGTATTCAGCTTCTGGAGAAAGCTACGGCGCAGGAAAATAACTATGCCCACTACACTTTGGGAAAGGTGTTTTCAGATGGCGAAGCAGCTCCGCAGGATATTCCCAAAGCCATAGCTCATCTGGAGGAAGCGGCCAAGCACGGCTTTTCCCCAGCACAGTACCGTCTTGCAAAGCTGTATCTGGCTGAAAATCATATGGAGGAAGCGGTCAAATGGCTGGAGCAGGCCGTTCAGGATGAGAACCAGTACGCCCAGTATCTGCTTGGAAAAATGCTTCTCTTCGGGCAGAACATGGAGAAGGATGTGGAGCGGGGTATGGCTCTGCTGAATGCCTCCGCTGCTCAGGGGAACGAGTATGCCCAACGAATCATCCACAACTACGGCAGGCACCCGGTCGGACTGATTGGCGCAAGGCTCTTTGCCTCTCTGGGTAGGGTCATCCAGAATCAGATCCAGGAGGACAATAAGCAGGCATCCATCATTGACCGGAAATTGCGTCAAAGAATCGAAGAAAAGAAGCAAGCTCATGGTTTACGCATGGGCTGAGAAAGGAGGCTATATGGGAGCCTATATCCCTATTACCGAAGCGGATCGTGAGCAGGCCCGGCAGACGGATTTGGTCGCGTTCCTACGCCAGTGCGGTGAAACAGTATCCCCCTCTGGCTCCGAATTTCAATGGTATCATCGAGGGCAGAAAGTCACCATCCGGGGCAATGTTTGGTATAACCAGTACACCCGTTTGGGTGGCGATGCCATCTCCTTTGCCCAGGAGTTCTACGACTATTCCTATCCCGATGCGGTCATGCTGATGCTGTCCATGAACTGCGGTATCGCAAATCCATCCTATACTTCCTACCCCAAGGACGAGTTCGTTCCACCTGCCAGGAACGACAATATGCGCCGGGTCTATGCCTACCTGCTCAGGCACCGGGGCATTGACAAGGAAGTGCTGGATGCCTTTGTCTACCGGAACCTGATTTATGAATCTGCCAAGTACCACAACGCGGTATTCGTAGGCTACGATAAGCAGAAGAAGCTCCGCCATGCACACAAGCGCGGCACCGGCAGCGAATCCACATTCAAGGGGAATGTCAGCGGCAGTGAGCCGGAGTACAGCTTCCATTGGGTGGGAGCAGACGATAGCCTGTACCTGTTCGAAGCCCCTGTCGACCTCCTGTCCTACATCAGCATGAACAAAACCGGATGGCGGAACCACAGCTATGCCGCGTCCTGTAGTGTCTCTGACCGGGTGATGTGGCAAATGATGAAAGACTACCCCTACATCCGCAAAATCTATATTTGCTTCGATAACGATGATGCCGGACATGAAGCTGCCCGAAAAATTCAAGAGAAGCTCAGTAAAATCAATATGGAATGCCACATCCATGTGCCGGCTCAGAAGGACTGGAACATGGATGTTTTGCTGCAACAGAAGGAGGAATCAAACTGACTGGTCAAGCAATTCTCATTCTTGCCTGCGGTGGTATGATGGCCCTGCTGGGTATTATTGCGGCCCTGTCCCACATCTACAACCTCAATGGCATCAAGTCCAAAACTGTAGGTGATGGACAGCATGGCTCTGCCCGGTTCGCTACCAGTGGGGAGCTGTCCAGGACTTTCAAACGCATCCCATACCGGCCGGAGTATTGGCGTTCTCTGGGACCGAATTGCAGCTCCGAACTGAAGCTGCCCCAGGGAATCATTGTGGGCTGCAAAACCAAGCTTCGCCTGACCTTTGAGAAGGACAAGCGGTTTCCACTGCGTATCTGCAAGGACACCTATGCGCTGGTGGACACTGATGATGTTCACACCATGATGATCGGTGCCGCGGGCTGTGGCAAGACCGCCTACTGGCTATACCCCAATCTGGAACTGGCCTGCGCCTCTGGGATGTCCTTTCTGACCACCGATACCAAGGGCGATTTGTACCGCAACTATGTGAATATCTGCAAGCACTACGGCTACGAAACCGCCGTCATCGACCTTCGGAATCCCACCCGTTCAGACGGCAACAACCTGCTCCACCTGGTTAACAAGTATATGGATGCCTACAAAGACAGCCACCGTCTTGCCGACAAAGCCAAGGCAGAAAAGTATGCCAAGATTATCGCCAAGACCCTGATTACCAGTGATGGCGACGCGTCCTCCTATGGGCAAAACGCATTCTTCTACGATGCTGCAGAGGGTCTGATGACTGCAACAATTCTGCTTCTTGCAGAGTACGGACAGCCGGAGGAACGGCACATCGTATCGGTATTTAAGGTCATTCAGGATCTGCTGGGTCCCTCCGGTATCAAAGGCAAGAATCAGTTCCAGCTTCTCATGGAACGGCTCCCATCAGACCACAAAGCCCGGTGGTTTGCCGGTGCTGCCCTCAACACTTCGGAGCAGGCTATGCAGTCGGTCATGTCCACAGCCATGTCCCGGCTGAACGCGTTCCTGGATTCGGAGCTGGAGCAGATCCTATGCTTCGATACTGCCATCGATGCGGAGAAATTCTGCAACCGCAAGTGCGCTGTATTTATTGTACTGCCGGAGGAAAATCCGAACACATACTTCATGGTGTCGCTTCTCATTCAGCAGCTCTACCGGGAAATCCTCACGGTGGCAGATGAAAAAGGCGGCGCGCTTCAAAACCGTGTTGTGTTCTATTGTGATGAGTTTGGCTCATTGCCGCCTATCGCTTCCGCGGAAGTCATGTACTCTGCATCCCGTTCCCGGAAGCTTTCCATCGTATCCATCATCCAGTCCTATCAGCAGCTGGAAAAGAACTACGGCAAGGAAGGCGCAGCCATTATTCAAGATAACTGTCAGCTTACGATTGCTGGTGGCTTTGCACCCACCAGCGAAACCGCGGATATTATCGCAAAGGCTCTGGGTACACGAACAGTCATGACAGGCTCTGTCAGTAAAGGCGAAAACAACCATTCCCAGAACCTGCAAATGACGCAGCGCCCGCTGATGACTGCGGACGAGCTGAAGTCTATGAAGAAAGGCTCTTTCATCGTCATGAAAACAGGCACGCACCCGTTTATCTCCAAGCTGAAGCTGTTTACTAAGTGGGGTATTGCCTTTGACCGTGGTGTTTACAATGTCCCGGAGAAGGCTGACAGGTCTGTTTTTTATGCAGGCAAGGACACCATTCTGGGAGCTTTGAACAAAGTATTCCCGGCACCTCCAATGCCAGTCAGCAAGCACAGCGGTACCGGCGGCACCGTCATGGGCGAGTACGACGATATTGTAGCCGCACAAGTATCCCAGCAAGTACGCACTGAGTAAGGAGGTGAACCAGATGCCATATTTTGAAAAGCTGTATAAAAACGACGAGCTTCCCCAGAGGGCGAAGCTCGTCTACATTTATTTGCATGACCGCCAGAACAAGGAAGGAAAATCCTGGCCCAGTGTGAAACGGATCGCACATGACCTGAGCATCTCCGAGAAAACCGTCCGCAGGGCGGTGAAAGATCTCCAGCAGGCAGGGCTGGTGAAGAAGGAGTATGCTTACCGGAAAAACGGTTCTCATACGAGCAACCGCTACTATGTGCTGTGACTTAAAAATGAACCTTCATCCAACCAGGGGGGCAGTCTGCCCTTTTGGTGGGAGTAGCCTGCTGTCAATGTGATAGCCCCAGAAGAACCCAGTTTAAGAGAGAATTCCCGACAGAAAGGAAGAACGGGTTAAAGAGAAGGTAAGAGCAACCCAAATAAGGTACTCTCCGAATAAAATGCGTCAAAAATTAACATTTCTTCCTTTACCGCTTGCGCTTGCCAGCCTTCTGCTGCCCTCCCGGGTGAAGTTCCAGCTTGTGCCGTTGTAATAGCTCAAGGGGTTGCCAATGGCATCATAGGTGATGGAATGCCCATTGTACGCCGTCTGGAGGAATTGGTATATGCGTTACTATTGCCGTTTGCCGTCAGGAGGTTGCCCCAGGCGGAATGGCCATAGGTATCGGCAACCGTATCAACAACCGTGCCAAACGATTCGATGGTGTAGGCATACTCCTTGCAGATGTGAATATTGTCCGCGTTGTCGTAGATCCAGGTCTTAGCCGCTACCTGATTGTTTTCGTGAACTGTTGTTTTTCGGAACCAACCATTCATCGGTGACTTGCTTCAGAAGGTATTCATGGAGGCCAAAGACTCCATGGCGCTATAGACAGGGAACGCTATAGTAGTTTACTCTTTGCCCTTGTTCCAATTATCAACCCAATTTTTTGCAATATCCAGTTTGGGCGAGTCCCCATATTTCTCCACTGCGTTATTGATACACGCACGAATGCCAGCGCCTGTAATATCTGAGTTTTCTCTAAGAATTTGCATCATATCTTCTTCTTGAAAAAAATCGTTTTCACAAATCCGGTCAAACAGCCACGCAAATGCCTCAAAAGGGCAAGAAACACGATAGATCATTTGCACTTGATAAAATGCCAGCTCTGCATGGCTGATGGCCGCTAAATAAGTGTCTCTTTCTCTGCGCGGAAAGGATAAAAGCATTCGAAAATTCTCATCCGTAATGCTGTCCTTGTTCACATACCATAAAATACCTCCAAGCATCAGCCGCATTTTTCGGTTCCGTTTTGCTTTCCGGATAACGGCGTTTAGGATACCCGGGTCGATGTCCCCATCAATATTCTGGAGTATATAGCAGTTATCAACGAATTTTCTGTATTCTATGTTGCGAAAATTCCTGTCCGCTAGCAATGCTGCTGCATAATCATCAATCAGAATCTGTTCTGCTTTCATTTATCTCCCCACCACCGTTTGATTCCTTCCAAAATTTGCTCCATGTTTTCATTAACAAAAGCCAGACCTTTACGCCCTAGTTTTGCAAGACCTCTAGAAATATTTCCATTAATATCAACAGAAGCTATTTTTTCATTCTTAAAAAAGATATGCGCATGAGGAGGGGCATGATCTCCTTGTCCCCCATCTGAAACGCGCGCATTCCATCCAGTCTTTTCACCGGCAACTAGCCGTTGCGGACAATCATTATGTACCAATACACCATTGGCAACATAATAGGTATGATAGTCAGCAACTTGGAAGTTATAGACCTTTACCGGGCTTTCGAGGAGTTCGTGCTGAACCTTTTCAACGACCACATATTCGCCATTGACGAGGACAAGGATATCTCCCGCACGGAGGTTGACCGCTTCTGTCCAGCCCTTGACGGGAGAATAGAAGGGATGACCGGGGGTGCAGACGATCTCCTCGCCGTTGACATGGATATGCACCAACTCATCCGTTTCGTTGATGTAGGTTTCCACGACTTTCTTCAGGGCAACATCCCCGGTTTCTTCGTCCCATGCCCAGACGTAGTCGCCTGCCCTGATGTCCTCAATGGCTGCCGTTCCTGTCGCCGTAAGGACAGCCGTCCCTGCCACAAAGCACACGTTTCCACCATGGACTTCTGTATAAGCGCCGCAGATTGCCGTGCCGATTCTCGCTACCGCTGCTGTTGTGTCGCGATACGCTTCATAGGCTGCGGTATCTCCTCCGAACGCACCATCCCGGACAACATTGTATCCGGTGACGCTTTCGGCAATCTCAGCCGCACCATTTACCGCCGTCAGGGTTCCCGCAGCCAGTGTGGTCGCTGCCACAGCAGTAATGAGTGCCCCGGCAGACGCGCACGCAAGGATGGGCGCTGCAACCGCAATTGCCGCAACTGCGGTTGCGACCAATCCGACACCGCTAAGGAACGTGCCCCAATCCCACTCACCAGCCGGATCATAACCAGTAACGGGATTATTTCCACAATACGCAAACATATTGTGCCCGATGAAACCCTGACCTGTAGAGGAATAGCTGTCTGCGTTAATGAAACGGCAAATCGCAGGATCATAGTATCTGCTCTGGAGGTAGTAGAGCGTGGTCTCGTCGTCATAGACGTAGCCACAAGCGCAAAATCAGGTCATTTTCAGTTTCCAATCACGACCTCAAAATGCAAGTATGATCGGCCCCGATTGGTGAAACCTTCTCCTCTATTATACGATATTTCAGCCCATCATGCAACAAAAACTGGACTCCGCATTTCTGTGGAGCCCAATCCGTGAAAGCACAACAGACCATGCTTATGGGCAAACGCCCCACTTTTTAAGTTGGCAAAGATTTTTGGATGCGCGCTTCTCTAAACCAGCCAAGTATTCATCGCGGGCATTTTCCGTCAAGGCAGCTTTTTGCTGCTTTGCATATAACAATTTGTCATGATATGCTTTGTGGTTCGGATGCTCACTGTATGCAAGGTCATAGAATGAAATCATTTTGTCAACACTCCTTTGGCAGTTTTCCAAAGCCGCAATGTCATTGATCATGATTGCTTCATCAATCATGAGGGTAGACATACAAAATACTGGATGGCGATACTCTTTTTGATGGAAAAGATAGCACTCGTCAATGGTTTTGATGCTGTTCATTTGCGGGAATATCACATGATCAAAAACGCCAATCCCTCTTCCCTCACTTTCCAGCGCATAGACACAAATATCAGAAGAATATGGTGCGTAATGCTTTTTTTCACAATCATCGCCAATGATTGCAGTATAGAAACGCTCGTCGAACGGTGTGTTATATAGATAGACATCATTACTGGAAAAAGGCTTCACAAACAGAGGATGGATTCCATACCCAACCTCAAGCATGAGGGGGAGATTGGGCCAACTTGAAAAGAAGCAGATTGAATTGACGATTTCGTCGGAAGGAAGGCGATACCAACATAACAGTTTATCATTCGGGCAAACAAAGCCTTCTTCACGCAGTCTGGCTGCAAATACAGCTTGAATGAACCGGCTGGCGTGAAGGTTCCTTGTACGCTTGTTATTGACACTTCCCATAAAACCCTCCCAATCAAATAAAACAGTACTTATTACGCACAATACCATTGAACTGGCCACCACCAGTGCAAAATCCTACAGTCCCAGCCGGAACTGCAATGAACCCCGGACAATGATCTAGTTCTTTTGGTGCTGTTTTGGGCTTATATTCGTATACGAATGCATATTCACCTTTCGAGTTCGTTGTTTCCTTTACACTGTACAGTATCGCACCATCCACCGGTGTGTAGTATTTGACTTCATAGTTTTGACCGCTGCAAGTGATACAGAAAGTTCCTTCGAATCTATCGGATTCTCCAAGTGAAACGATAAAGCAGTCTTTGTATTCTCCACCAATATACCCTGTAGCCTGAACAACAGCTTCGAGCATTCTTTCTTCAGGGAACATACCTGAGTGTTTGACTTCCCAAACCACACCTAGTGATTTATCAACTACATCTGCTCGGCCTAAGCCAGTTAATACAAGCTCAGTTTTTATATCAGGGCCACCTGTTGCCTTAATGTGGACTTGGACCATTCTGTGTATGAATCCCATGTCGTGATCAACAATTAAATAGTACCAAAGGCTAATTGTTCCTGAGGTGTCTGTGCGGTTTGCAGGATTATTTAGGCAGTATGCAAACATGTTATTGCCTAACACACCTTGACCTGTTGCAGCAAAGGCATCCGCATTGAGGAATCTGCCCAGTTCGGGGTCATAATAGCGGGATTGCAGGTAATAGAAGCCAGTCTCGGTGTCGTAATAGTAGCCACGATAGCGCAAGGGGTTCGCAGTTGCCAAAGAACCTGTTGCGGAGAGGACTTTGCCGTAGGGATCATAAGTGTAAGATGCTACGGTGCTGCCGTTGGAATCTACGAGATAAAATACATCCCCTTGCAGGTTCGTAACATAATAGTATTTTGTCCCGTTGTAGGTCAGGCTGAACGGGTTGCCGGAAGCGTCGTAGGCGAAGTCCAGCGTGTTGCTGCCGCAGGTCTCCCGGAGCAGCTTTCCGCCAGCGTAGTAGTAGGTATGGAGGGTGCCGTTGACAGTCTTGCTTGTCCGCAGACCGTTCACAGCGTAGGTGTACGCAATGGACGTACTGCCGTTGTTTGCCGCAGACAGCCTGCGGCTGCCCTCCCAGGTGAAGTTCCAGCTTGTGCCGTTGTAATAGCTCAAGGGGTTTCCAATGGCATCATAGGTGATGGAATGCCCATTGTACGCCGTCAGCAGGTCTGCCCAGGAAGCGTTGCCGTAGGTGTAGGTGTTCCCATTTGCCGTCAGGAGATTGCCCGCGGCGTCGTAGGCATAGCTGTAGGTGGTGGAGCCATTGACTGCCTGGGTCAACTGTCCCT
>JBJDYP010000087.1:4238-6266 GCA_051867435.1 Faecousia sp. | reverse complement strand
GACGGCCTCCAGCACCTTTTGACGGATGTCGGAATTGAAGGGAGTGAAAAACTGGTTGTAATACTCACATAGCCAGATTCCGGAATACCCCGCCCGGTTCAGAATCGCGAATGCCTCCCGCAGCGGGGCGGTGCCCCACAGAGGTGGAATATGGATATCCCCCCGGCTGAAGGCGAATCGGTAGCCCTTGTCCAGCGTGTCGTAGAGATCCTTGTTTGTCAGCCGCATGGGCTCGAACATACCGTGGTTGTCATTGACATGCAGATGCCGCACATAGGGGGCACAGTCCTCCACCGCCGGCAGATAGTCAAAGTCGAAATAGTGGGCAGCGATCCACAGGTGCCCCAGATCCAGGGTCATGCCGCAGTTGGGGTGGTTCAGCTGCTTTACTGCCTCCAGTGCCCAGCGGTAGTGCTCCACCTCAACGTTTTCGATGTTTACGGCGATCCCCAGCTTCTGTCCCAGATCGCAGGCTTCCGCCATCCGGGTCATAAACTGCTCCTCCAGCCAGGGCTCCTCCGCGCGCTGCTCATAGTGGAAATTCAGCCGGTCAATGCCCAGCAGATCACAGACCTCCAGAGATGCCCTCATGACATTTGCGTGCATAGCCGCGTCCTCCTGCTGCCGCAGATCCAGGCCGTAGCCGGTGTGGGCCGTATAATGCAGGCGGTGATGCCCCAGAACCTCCCGGACGTAGCTCACAACTTGAGGCTGTACCTGCCCGCCCAGAATCAGGGGACAGGCGGACAGATTCAGCTCCGCAGCCTGCCAGCCCTCCGATTCGATCCGGGTCAGAACCCGGTCCAGATTCTCCAGATTGGTGCTTCCGGGAATATTCACACCGATAAAGGGTTCCATAACATTCTCCTTATTTGTAGAACAGTCTGCGGTATTCTTCCACATCTGCCCGGGTGCCCCGGAATACACCGGGAGTCTCCATCTTCAGGCTGACGCAGGCGGTGGCATAGTTCAGCGCCTCCTCCATATCCGCGCCGGTGACCCGCATGGCAAGGTAAGCTCCGAATGTGGTATCACCCCGCCCGGTACGTCCGGACAGATTTCGTGCCTTCACAGGGCAGGTGCACAGCCGCTTGCCGTCATAGGCCAGCATTTCCGTATTGTGGGAAATCAGAATCTCTCTGGCACCCCAGTCATACAGCTGCCTGGCTGCCGCCACCCGGTCGGTATGGCCGGTGAGAATCTCCGCCTCGGCGGCATCGGTTTTCAGGAAGTTCATATAAGGCAGGTATTTCAGCTTATCTTGCCAGTCGTGAAATACCATTTTCCCGTTTTCATTGTGCCGCAGGAAGCCCTGGGCATCGGCAGACACCATACCCTTGGTATGGAGGTGTTCGATCAGCCGGTTGGGAAAGTCGCCGTAAAGCAGACCCGCCAGATGATACAGCCGGCACGCAGCCTCCGGCAGCTCTTCAGGAGTAATGGGGTCGGACTGGGCATCGCAGCGGGAATTGCGCCGCTCACGGTCGGGGGTGAAATACTCGTTGCGCATGATGGTTGTCTTTTCCGAGGGCAGCAGCGCCACATCCTCCTGGTCCATTCGGAATGCATCCAGAATGTCCCGGTCCGCGGGAGAGATCTTTACTGCCGCCAGAACCTTTGCCCCAGCCGCTACAGCCGCCGGCGTGCAGAAGGTCACCGCGCCGCCACAGCTACGATCCTCCGCGCCGGTGTAGTCGATGTTTACATCCCGGGTCGCGGGGCCCAGGATCATCAGGTCATATTGCTTCATAACAAACTCCTTTCGGACATAGCAATTTCCCGCGGCTTTAATCGCGGGAAATTGCAGGATGATTTATCCAAACAAGTGATATTGTACCACCAAAGTGGCGAAAACGATAGATACCATGCTGAGTAATTTGATTAAAATATTGATGGACGGTCCGGAAGTGTCTTTGAAGGGGTCGCCGATGGTATCGCCTACGATGGCTGCCTTATCGTTTTCACTTCCCCGGCCGCCGAAGTGGTCGGACTCAATGTACTTCTTGGCATTGTCCCAGGAGCCGCCGG
>JBJDYP010000087.1:0-4138 GCA_051867435.1 Faecousia sp. | reverse complement strand
CAATGTACTTCTTGGCATTGTCCCAGGAGCCGCCGGAGTTGGACATGAACACCGCCAGCAGGAATCCGGAAGCTGTGGCGCCGCAGAGCATACCCACAACACCGGCAGGTCCCAGCAGCAGGCCGCCGGCAACAGGGGCAATCACCGCGATGATGGTGGGAAGCACCATTTCCTTCAGACTGGCCTTGGTGCAAAGATCCACGCAGCGGGTGTAATCCGCGTCCTCGGTGCCATCCATGATGCCCTTAATCTCCCGGAACTGACGGCGAACCTCCAGCACCACGCTGTGAGCCGCCCGGCCGATGGAACCCATGGTGATGGCGGCAAAGATGAAGGCCAGGCATGCGCCGGTGAAGATGCCAACCAGAACCACCGGGTTCATAACGCTCATATCCATGGTCATAGTGGGAGCGATGGACTTGATCTTCTCCACATAGGAGGCGATCAGAGCCAGAGCGGTCAGGGCAGCGGAGCCGATGGCGAAGCCCTTGCCGGTAGCGGCAGTGGTGTTTCCCAGGGAGTCCAGGGCATCAGTGCGCTCCCGCACCACGGGGTCGAGGCCGGCCATCTGTGCGATGCCGCCGGCGTTATCGGCTACGGGGCCGTAGGCATCGGTGGCCAGGGTGATACCCAGAGTAGAGAGCATACCCACAGCAGCCAGGGCGATGCCGTACAGACCCATGGCATTACGGGCGCCGTCGGTCAGTCCCAGACCGGACAGGAAGTAGGACAGCAGGATGCAGGCGCTGATAATCAGCACGGGCATCAGGGTGGAACGCATACCCAAGCTCAGGCCGTCAATAATCAAAGTTGCGGTGCCGGTCTCGGAGGTGGCAGCCAGATGCTGGGTGGGCTTATAGGTATCGGAGGTGTAATATTCGGTGCAGCGTCCGATGAGCACACCGGACAGCAGGCCGGCCAGAATAGCAGCATACAGACCCATACGGTTGATGCCAAGCATGAACCACACCACCGGGAAAGCGGCCACGGCAATGATCAGTGCGGAGGTGTTGGTGCCCCGGCGCAGCGCCTTGAGCAGGGTGATCTGATCGGTGGACTCACCGGTGCGAACCATGAGGGAGCCGATGATGGAGGCCAGCACGCCGATGGCGGCGATCAGCAGGGGGACGGCGAAAGCACGAATCCCATCCACATTGGAGATGTGGCTGAAAGCGATGACGCCCAGGGAGCAGGAGGAGATCAGAGAGCCAACATAGGACTCATACAGATCCGCACCCATACCGGCCACGTCGCCCACGTTATCGCCCACGTTGTCAGCGATGGCAGCGGGGTTCCGGGGGTCATCCTCGGGAATACCGGCCTCCACCTTGCCCACCAGATCGGCGCCCACGTCAGCAGCCTTGGTGAAAATACCGCCACCTACCCGGGCGAACAGTGCCATGGAGCTGGCGCCCATACCGAAGGTCAGCATAGCCGCGGTGATCTGATCCAGCGGGAGGCGGAAGGCGTACCGCAGCAGCAGATACCAGCCGGTAATATCCAGAAGGCCCAGACCTACCACGGTAAAGCCCATAACCGTGCCGGCAGAGAATGCCACCTTCAGACCGGAATTCAAGCTGGTCTGGCATGCATTGGCGGTACGGGCATTGGAGGCTGTGGCAATCTTCATGCCCACGAAGCCGGACAGTCCGGAGAAGAATCCGCCGGTGACAAAGGCAAAGGGCACAAACCAGGTCAGCAGTTTCAGCGCGGCCATAACGCACAGAACCACGAACATAAACAAGAAGAAAATGATGACCACACTGTATTGGCGGCGCAGATAGGCATTGGCGCCGTCCCGGATGAAGGATGCGATTTTCTTCATCCTGTCATTGCCCTCCGAGAAGGAGAGGGCACGTCTTGCCATGAACACGGCAAACAACAGCGCCGATATGGAACCCAAAGCGGCAAATACGATAAAAAGCTGATTCATCCTACACGCTCCTATTCTTGATGGTCGCCCGGAGGAAACCCCGGGCGGTTTCTCTTACGATTGATTTATCTGAATATATACTGCATATATTCATTTTAATGTGGTAAATACCCGATTTTTGGGTATTAAAATCCTGACAGTCCGAAAATTGAGTTTTTTCGGGCCGCCGGGATTCAATTGTGAATACTTATGTAATCCGAAAAATGGCAGACGTTATACCCGGCTGAGCTCAGACTTCACAGATTTGGCATGGGGGTCGTTGCTCAGCTCCGCGAAGAAGCGCTGCATCCGCTTGTCACAATGACGTCCGCCGAAGTCCGCCTTGAAGGTGATCTCGATCTCTCCGTTTTCTTTTCCGTCCACCTGCATGGCCTTTAATGAAGCGTCGCATTCCACCGCCAGATGGTTGATCCGCTCCAGCGTAGGCACCACGTCGGAGCAGCTGACACTGAACAGATACAGCCCATAACGCTGATGCATCAGTTTTTCCTGCAGCCACTCAAACAGGACAAGAATGATGATCATGCCCACGGCTCCAATAATGCCAAGGGCATAGTAGCCGCCGCCCACGGCGATGCCCAGGCAGGCCACCGCCCAGATACTGCCTGCGGTGGTCAGTCCCTTAATGGACGGGCCCTCCCGCATAATGGTACCGGCGCCAAGGAAGCCCACACCGGTGATCACCTGGGCGCTGAGCCGGGCAGGATCGGGGGTGGCACCAAAGGCACGGTACTGGTGGAAGATCATCTGGCTGGTGATCATCACCACGCAGGAGCCCAGCGCCACCAGCATATGGGTTCGCATACCCGCCGGACGGTGGGTCAGCTCCCGTTCCGTTCCGATGACAGCTCCGATGAACATGGCGCACAGCAGACGCAGCAGAATCTCTACCGGCCCTACCGCCAGAACTGACAGATCTGGTGTTTCCGTAACAACTGCGGTCAGCATATTATCCCTCCTTTAGAATGATCCTGCAGGAAGTTCATCGCCGGTACGCGGTGCCCTTTCCCAGTACCATAGCCTCGTAGGCCTTCTGGATTTTTCCGTAATTGCCGTCCCGGTCCAGCGCAATGCCCCGGCCAACGCCGTCTACCACCACGCCGCGGCCAATGACACGCAGCTTCTCCTCCAGGGAACGCAGCAGCGCGGGAGCACTGCCCGGCTCGGTGCTGCGGCCGTCAAAGATGATGTGGAAGTACACTTCCTCAACGCCCTCTGCCATTTCAGCCAGCATCAGGGGGTAGTCAATGCAGCCGTGGCTGGATTTTTCCGTCAGGTAGGCCAGCAGGTGCAGCGCGCCGCTCTGCCGGGCATCGTCGATCATCTTCAGGAACACCGGATTGGTACGGAAGGAGCCGTCCCGGATGGCCGCGTCCATGCGAACGTCATCCTGGGCAACCACACGACCCGCGCCCAGATTGCTGTGGCCAGCCTCGGAGTTTCCGGGCTTGCCTTCCTGTAGGCCCACGTCCTCGCCGGAGGCGCGAAGCTTGCTGTTGGGATAGGTGCTGAGCATCCGGTCCCAGCCCGGGGTGTCCGCCATGAAAATGGCATCGCCCTCGTCCCCGGAGCCGTAGCCCCAGCCGTCCAGAATGATAAGCATCATCTTCCGGTTGGTAATATCGCCGGTCTCGATCAGGCTGCGGCCAGTCATCTCCGCAGGCTGGGGAAGTCCCAGCACCTGCAACACCGTAGGTGCCACATCGCCCACACGGCCATCCCGTAGCTTCATGGGGCGGTTCTGGGGATCCAGCACCACGAAGGGCACCAGATTAGTGGTGTGTGCCACATGGGGCTTGCCCTCTTTGCCGTAGAGCTTCTCAATGTTGCCGTGGTCGGCGGTAACCGCCACCAGATAGCCGTGCTCCTTGGCGTAATGCGCCACCTGATCCACATAGCGGCTGACGGCGGAGGCCGCCTGCAGCTTTGCCTGGGTGTTGGAGGTGTGGCCGATCACGTCGCCGTTAGCGAAGTTGGTGAGTATGAAGTCATACCCCTCATCCACCGCTGCCTGTACCTTTTCCGCAACCTGCGGCAGGCTCAGCTCCGGCTTCTGATCAAAGGGAATTCCCTTGGGAGAAGGTACGCACACATCGGTCTCTCCCTGGAAAGGCTGGTTGTAGCCGCCGTTGAAGAAGAAGGTCACATGGGCAAACTTCTCGGACTCGGCGCAGTGGAACTGCCGCAGCCCCGCCTCGCTCAGCA
>JBJDYP010000086.1:0-1512 GCA_051867435.1 Faecousia sp. | reverse complement strand
AAGGCGGCCCCGGCCGTATCGTCTGGCTGCCCAAGATGCTGAAGGATCAGATGCGCGAGCGTCTGGATGCCACCGCTCTGGAGCTGTACGGTGTGGAGAACTTCACCGACATGATCGCCGACGAAACCGTCTGCACCGAGGATCCCGAGGAGCTGCTGAACTACCTGACCGAGGTCGGTCACCCCGTCCTCTCCATGGAGCCCTTCGATATGTAATCGAGTCTTTCCCCGGATGGCAAAAAAGCCATCCGGGGATTTTTCTTTCTGCATTTTCCCCGGGAATCCCCTTGTAAAATGTGAAAAACTGTGGTAAACTGGTGAAAATATGTTTGTTCGCCGGAGGGTATTATGAACTTCCATTTTTATCCCTAGCCTCTCCCGGAAACCAATGAATTTGATTTTCAGGAGGAAATAATATTATGTCAACCTTACAGCAAGAAATCAGCCGCCGCAGGACTTTCGCCATCATCTCCCATCCTGACGCCGGTAAAACCACCCTGACCGAAAAATTCCTGCTCTACGGCGGAGCCATTGCCCAGGCGGGCGTGGTCAAGGGCAAGAAGAATTCCCGCGCCGCTACCTCCGACTGGATGGAGATCGAAAAGCAGCGTGGCATCTCCGTCACATCTTCCGTGATGCAGTTTCAGTACGAGGGATTCTGCATCAACATTCTGGACACCCCGGGTCACCAGGACTTCTCCGAGGATACCTACCGCACCCTGATGGCAGCGGACTCCGCCGTCATGGTCATTGACGGTGCCAAAGGCGTGGAGCCCCAGACCCGGAAGCTGTTCAAGGTCTGTGCCATGCGCCACATTCCCATTTTCACCTTTGTGAACAAGATGGACCGGGAATCCAAGGATCCCTTCGACCTGCTGGACGAGCTGGAGCGGGAGCTTGGCATCGAGACCTACGCCATGAACTGGCCCATCGGCTCCGGCAAGGACTTCCAGGGCGTTTACGACCGGGAAAACAGCCAGCTTCTGTTCTTCTCCGGCGTTTCCGGCAAGAACCGGGCAGGCAAGCAGGCCATTGACCTGTATGATCCCCAGGTCGCCGGTCTGCTGGGCAGCGAAGGGAGGCATCAGAAGCTCATCGACGATGTGGAGCTGCTGTCCGCCGGCAGGGAGCTGGATCTGGAGGAAGTGCGCCATGGTCAGCTCAGCCCGGTGTTCTTCGGTTCCGCTCTCACCAACTTCGGCGTAGAGCCGTTCCTGGAGGAATTCCTGCGCCTGACACCGCCTCCCCTGTCCCGCACCGCAGACTGCGGCACCATCGACGCGTTCTCTGAGGATTTTTCCGCCTTCGTGTTCAAAATCCAGGCGAATATGAACAAGGCCCACCGGGACCGCCTGGCGTTCATGCGGATCTGCTCCGGCAAATTCCAGCGTGACACCGAATATTACCACGTCCAGGGCAACAAAAAGATGCGCCTGTCCCAGCCCCAGCAGCTCATGGCTGCCGAGCGGGAAATCGTGGAGGAGGCCTACGCCGGCGACGTGATCGGCGTGTT
>JBJDYP010000085.1:0-1559 GCA_051867435.1 Faecousia sp. | reverse complement strand
AAAATGTTTTGCTATCAGTGTCAGGAAACCGCCGGGTGCAAAGGTTGCACCATGTCCGGTGTATGCGGGAAGAAGCCTGATGTGGCAGCTATGCAGGATCTGCTGGTCTATGTCACAAAAGGGATTTCAGCTGTTACAACTGCACTGCGTCAGGAAGGGAAGCAGGTATCTGCGGAAATCAATCACTTGATTACCCTAAATCTGTTCACCACCATCACCAATGCAAATTTTGACAAAGAGAGCATTGAGGCAAGAATCCGTGCCACACTGACTGAAAAAGATGTGCTGTTGGCGCAGATTGCCGATCCTTTCGGTCTGCCCGAAGCGGCAAAATGGAATGGCTCTGGCAATTGGGAAGAAAAAGCCGCAACTGTCGGTGTTCTTTCTACTGAAAACGAGGATATCCGTTCTTTGCGAGAACTGATTACCTACGGTCTGAAGGGATTGTCCGCATATTCCAAACACGCAAACGTTCTACTGAAGGATGATGAGGAGGTTGATGCCTTCATTCAGCGGGCGCTGGCAGCTACACTGGATGACAATCTCAGCTTAGAAGAATTGATTGCTCTGACAATGGAAACCGGAAAACACGGCGTATCCGGCATGGCTCTACTGGACAAGGCCAACACGGAAGCCTATGGAAATCCCGAAATTACGAAGGTAAATATTGGCGTTGGGACAAATCCCGGTATTCTGGTTTCCGGTCACGACCTGCGGGATTTGGAAATGCTGCTGGAGCAGACACAGGGAACCGGCGTGGATGTTTATACCCATTCCGAGATGCTCCCTGCCCACTATTACCCGGCATTCAAAAAGTATCCCAACTTTATTGGCAACTACGGCAATGCGTGGTGGAAGCAGAAGGAGGAATTTGAATCCTTCAACGGTCCTATCCTGATGACGACCAACTGTATCGTGCCTCCTAAAGACAGCTACAAAGACAGACTCTACACTACTGGCGCAGCAGGATATCCGGGATGTACCCATATCCCAGGAGAAATCGGGGAGCAGAAGGATTTTTCCGTTATCATTGAACACGCAAAAAGATGCGCTGCACCTACTGAAATTGAAACAGGAGAGCTGATCGGCGGATTTGCACACGCGCAGGTTCTGGCTCTGGCGGATCATGTGGTCGATGCGGTAAAAAGCGGCGCGATCAAAAAGTTCGTTGTGATGGCGGGCTGTGACGGCCGTGCCAAGAGCCGGGAATACTATACCGAATTTGCCAAGGCACTGCCGAAAGATGCTGTGATCTTGACAGCCGGATGCGCGAAATACAAGTACAACAAACTGCCATTGGGCGACATCAACGGTATTCCTCGTGTTCTGGACGCCGGGCAGTGCAACGATTCGTATTCTCTGGCTGTCATTGCTTTGAAGCTCAAGGAAGTTTTCGGTCTGGACGATATCAACGACCTGCCTATCGCCTACAACATTGCGTGGTATGAGCAGAAGGCTGTCATCGTTCTGCTGGCGCTTCTGTATCTTGGCGTGAAGAATATCCATCTCGGTCCCACTCTCCCGGCATTCCTCAGCCCCAATGTGGCAAAAGTTTTGGT
>JBJDYP010000084.1:0-6584 GCA_051867435.1 Faecousia sp. | reverse complement strand
ACAGACAGTCTGGTTTCCTTCAGAAGCTGGGCAGCTCTGGCCATGCGGTAGTGGAGGAGAAATGCCTGGGGGCTTTCTCCCATGGTTTCCCGGAACACTTTTCCGAAGTAGCTCCGGTTCAGACCGCAGACGGCGGCGATCTCCTCAATGGTAATATCCCGTTGGAAATTTCCCTCAATGAAAGCAAGTGCTTCTCTGATATAGAAGTCCCGAAGACGCCTGGTGCTTTGGGTACTGCGATGAGCGGAGGATTCCACTAGCTGTGCTAAGAACAGAAACGCGTGACCGATCAGCCGCATGGGGTCGGCAGTACCGTTATTGACAATAAACAGCATTTGCTGCTCCAGCTTCTTTCCGGCCTCCCGGGAGGCGGAAGAATAGATTGGTTCCTTACCGCTGATTCCCGCAAGGCGCAGGCTCTCCTGAGCGCGCAAGCCGTCAAACTCAATCCATGTATATTCCCAAGGTTCCACTTCGTCCGCATAATATGTTGTAATCTGGCCTGGGACAATGAGAAAACCCTGCCCGGGGTGGATCGGGTACTCCGTCTCATTTGCATATAGTCTTCCCTTTCCTGATATTACATAATGGAACAAATAATGATTCCGTGTGTGCGGTCCATAGAAATGCAGCGGTTCTGTGCGTTCCCATCCAAACTGGTATAGATTCAGGTCAATAAAGCGCTCATCCCGGAATACATGAAATTTCAGCTTGTTTGGCGTGATGATAGAATCCGGCATAACGGCAGCCTCCTCCCAGTTGATATATACCATTATGCGTTATGACTTTGCAAAAATCAAGTGGATACCTATAAATTGGAATATAAAAAAAGGCATATTGGTATTCCCAAAATCGTGGTCAAAATGTATAATAACAGCAGAAATCAGGCGGATAAATTGTGCAATGTGCACTATGCACAATTTCGGGGGCAGAATTTCGTAAAAAATGCCGAAGCCTGTATCGTACCAGCAAAAACGGCCGTATTCCCCTAAAAACGAGTGAAAACAAATGAAAAGGAGTAAAAATTATGAAAATGCGTACCCGAGTATTTGCCATGATCCTCGTGATCGCACTGGCCCTCAGCCTTGTCGGATGCGGTAGCTCCGGCGGTTCCTCTGATGGGAAAGTCAACCTGACTTTCCAGATTTGGGATGTAGCCCAGAAGGCAGGCATGGAAGCCATGTGCGCCGCCTATTCCGAAAAGAACCCCAATGTCACCATCGAAGTGCAGGTCACCAGCTGGAACGAATACTGGACCAAGCTGGAAGCTGCCGCCACCAGCGGCAAGATGCCTGACATCTTCTGGATGCACACCAACGAACTGCTGAAATATGCCGATAACGGTATTCTGGCAGACTGTACCGACATTATCGAGACGGACAAGTTCTCTGAGGTTTCCCTGTCCAATGTCAGCGGCTCCAACGGCACCTACTACGGCGTGCCCAAGGACAAGGACACCGTGGGCCTGGTTTACAACAAGGAAATGTTTGACGCTGCCGGGGTTGCCTACCCTGATGAGAACTGGACCTGGGACGATCTGGTGTCCGCGTCCGAGAAGATTTATGAAACTACCGGCAAGTATGGCTACATGGCCTATGGTGACGATCAGCTGGGCTACTGGAACTTCGTCTATCAGGCCGGCGGCTACATTCTGAACGAGGACAAGACCCAGGCCGGCTTCACACAGCCTGCCACCATGGATGCCATGAAGTTCTACATCGATCTGCAGAAAAACGACTGGTGCCCTGATCAGAACTACTTCGCGGAAACCGCTCCCGGCACCGCCTTCTTCTCCGAGAAGGGCGCCATGTTCCTGGAGGGCAACTGGAATATCCTGCCCGAGCTGCAGAACTATCCCGACATGGTGGGCAAGTGGGATGTGGCTGTTCTGCCCAAGTGCCCCAATCCCGTCAGCGGTGACGGTCGTGCCACCATCTCCAACGGCCTGTGCTATGCCACTGCCGCAAACAACAAGAATCTGGAAACCGTCAAGGATGTACTGAAGTTCTTCGGCAGCGAGGAAGGCCAGCGGATTCAGGGCGAAAGCGGCGCTGCAATCCCCGCCTACCAGGGCTTGGAAGACACCTGGGTTGGCTGCTTTAAGGACTATCCCATTGATGTCCAGTGCTTCATCGATATGTTTGACTACAGCATCCAGAGCGTGAACAACGCTTCCCGCCCTGAGTGGAAGAGCAAGGTCAGCGACGAGCTGCTGAAGATCTATTCCGGTCAGGTGGAGCTGGAAGCCGGCCTTGCCAATATGCAGTCCATTGTCGATGCTGCCAGCGCGAAATAAAAGCCTACTGCCATAGGGAGGTTACAGAATGAAAAAACCGTCAAAGCTTGCCCGCAGCGGCAGCACCTGGGGCCTTGCCATGGTGGCTCCCACCATCATCGGCCTGCTGATTCTGAATATCGTCCCCTTCTTCCAGACCATCTACATGAGCTTTTCCAAAACCAAGGCCTTCGGCGCCTATGAATTCTGCGGGTTTGCCAACTACATAGAAATGTTCCAGACCCCGGAATTCTGGAAGGCAACCTGGAACTCCGTCTACTTCTGCATTCTGACGGTACCCATCGGTGTATTCCTGTCTCTGCTGGTGGCGGTGCTTCTCAACGCCAAAATCAAGGGAAAGACTATGTTCCGCGCCATTTACTTCCTGCCCATGGTGGTAGCTCCCGCTGCGGTGGCCATGGTCTGGAAATGGATTTTCAATACCGAATACGGCATCATCAACACGCTGTTTGGTGCCAATGTCCGGTGGTTGACAGACCCCAATGTGGTCATGATTACCTGCGCCATTGTGGCCATCTGGAGTGCCATCGGTTACGACGCGGTTCTGCTGCTGTCCGGCATTCAGAATATTTCCAAGTCTCTGTATGAGGCGGCAGGACTGGACGGCGCGTCGAAGGTTCGTCAGTTCTTCACCATCACCCTGCCCATGGTCTCGCCCACTCTGTTTGTGGTGCTGATTATGCGCCTGATGGCATCGTTGAAGGTCTACGACCTGATTTACATGATGGTGGAGCAGACCAACCCTGCGCTCACCAGCGCGCAAAGCCTGATGTACCTATTCTACCGGGAGAGCTTCATCGCCGGTAACAAGGGCTACGCCTCCGCCATCGTCATCTGGACGGTGCTTCTCATCGGCCTTGTTACCATCGTCCAGTTCATCGGTCAGAAAAAGTGGGTCAATTATGAGGTGTAAGTTATGAAACAGAATCTCAGCTCCCAGCAGAATCTCTCGAAAGCGCTGGTCTACGCCGCGTTAATCGCGGGCAGCATCACCATGATCTTCCCCTTTGCCTGGATGCTGCTGACCAGCTTCAAAACCCAGGCAGAATCCATGGCAATTCCACCCCAGATTTTCCCGGCTCAGTGGAATTTCGACAACTTCATCAAAGCCTTGCAGAGTCTGCCCTTCTGGAATCTTTACATCAATACCTTCCTGCTGATTTTCTTCCGGGTGATCTGCGCGGTGGTGTTCAGCTCCATGGCGGGCTACGCCTTTGCCAAGCTGGAGTTCCCCTGCAAAAATCTGCTGTTCGGTCTTGTTTTGATGCAGATGATGCTGCCCAGCCAGATTTTCATCATCCCTCAGTATCAGATGCTGGCAAAAATGGGACTTACCAACACCATTTTCGCCTTGGTATTCCCGGGCCTTGTCAGTGCCTTCGGCACCTTTTTCCTGCGGCAGGCCTATATGGGCATTCCCAACGAAATTGCCGAGGCAGCCTATCTGGATGGCTGCACCAAATGGCAGACCTTTACCAAGGTGCTGCTGCCCCTGACCAAATCCAGCATCGCGGCACTGGCCATCTTCACAGCGGTGTTTGCCTACGCAGATCTGATGTGGCCCCTGATCTGCAACACGGATCTGAACATGATGACCCTGTCCGCAGGTTTGTCCACTCTGAACGGACAGTATACAACAAACTTCCCCGTCCTGATGGCAGGAAGTCTGCTGGCCATGATTCCCATGGTGATCCTCTACCTGCTGTTCCAGAAGCAGTTCATCGAGGGCATCGCCATGACCGGCGGCAAATAATTCTATCATGAACTGGCGTCCGGCCCGGTTTGCCGGGCTGGACGCCTGATTCCCTTGGAAGGAGTATTTCCCATGAGCATCGACATCAATCAGGAGAAAACCTTGTTTTCTCTGAATACAGCCCATACAACTTACCAGTTTTTCGCAGATGACAGCGGTTTCCTGCGTCATCTGTATTATGGCAAATGGATTCATAGCTTTGATATGCGCTATACGGAATTCTATTCCGACTGCGGCTTTTCGCCTAATCCGGGAGATATGCACGAACAGAGGGATTTCTCTCTGGACACACGGCCGCAGGAATATACAGGCTGCGGTATCGGAGATTATCGGATCAGCAGCCTCAGTGTATCGAATGGAGACGGAAGCTACAGTGCGGATTTTCGATATGTGGGCTTCTCGGTGCTGAATGGGAAATACGCCATCCCCGGTTTGCCAGCTGCCTACGACAATGGTGGAGAGTGTGAAACCCTGCGTATCGACCTGAAAGACAGCGTATCCGGGCTGGAATTGGCGCTATACTACGGCGTTTTCGCGGAAAAGGACATGATCACCCGCTGCGCTGTGCTGCGAAATGGCGGCAACGGAACCATCCGGCTGTACAAAGCAGCCTCGGCCTGCCTGGATCTTCCCTTTGGTAAGTGGGACATGATCCATTTTCAGGGACGGCACTGCATGGAGCGGATGCCTGAACGCGCCCCGGTGCCCCACGGCGTCATGACGGTTGGTTCCGACCGGGGCACCAGCAGCCATCAGCACAATCCCTTTGCCATTCTGGCCGCTCCGGAAACCTGCGAAGATTATGGCCAGTGCTACGGTGCCATGCTGGTATATTCCGGCAACTTCAAAATTGAGGCGGAGTGCAGCCAGCTGCAAAGCACCCGGCTGGTACTGGGCATCAGCGACCAGCGGTTCTGTTGGACGCTGGAGCCGGGAGAAGCCTTCCATACCCCGGAGGTTCTGCTGAGCTTCACTGATAGTGGATTGGGCAGCCTGTCCCGGTGCTATCAGAATTTCCTTGCGGAAAATATCTGTCGGGGCACTTACCGGGATGCCCCCCGGCAGGTGCTGATCAACAACTGGGAAGCTACCTATTTTGATTTCACCGGCGAAAAGATCTGTTCCATTGCCCAACAGGCAAAGGACTTGGGCGTAGAGATGCTGGTCCTGGATGACGGCTGGTTCGGCAGTCGGGACTATGACACCAGCGGTTTAGGAGACTGGTATGTCAATGAAAAGAAGCTGGGCTGTACCCTGAACAGCCTGATTCAGAAGATTCGGGATCTGGGTATGGACTTTGGTATCTGGGTGGAGCCGGAAATGGTGTCTCCCGATTCCGACCTGTACCGTGCCCACCCGGATTGGGCGCTGAGCATCCCGGGGCGCACACCGGTGCAGGGTCGAAGCCAGCTGGTTCTGGACTTAAGCCGTAGGGATGTGGTGGAATACCTGTATGCGTGTCTGTCCGATCTGCTGCGCAGCCACGACATTCGCTATGTGAAGTGGGATATGAACCGCAGTCTGACGGATGTTTTCAGCCGGGAATTGCTCCCGGAGCGGCAGGGCGAGAC
Organism: Faecousia sp.; assembly: GCA_051867435.1. Taxonomy (GTDB): domain Bacteria; phylum Bacillota; class Clostridia; order Oscillospirales; family Oscillospiraceae; genus Faecousia. The sequence goes on along the minus strand of JBJDYP010000084.1, from coordinate 964 downwards.
AGCACACAGGTATCTTCTGGGACTGTATTCCTTGCTGGAACGGCTTACCCGTGACTTCCCGAAGGTTCTTTTTGAGGGATGCAGCGGTGGCGGTGGGCGCTTTGACGCAGGTATGCTCCACTATTTTCCCCAGATTTGGTGCAGTGATGATACCGATGCCATCGAGCGGCTGAAAATTCAGTATGGCACCTCCTTCGGCTATCCTATCCGCACGATGGGCAGCCATGTTTCTGCGGTTCCCAATCATCAGACTGGGCGCACCACATCTCTGCATACCCGGGGAATCGTGGCTATGTCCGGCAGCTTTGGCTATGAGCTGGACCCCCAAAAGCTGAGCGAAGTGGAAAAGGAAGAAATCCGGAAGCAGATTCTCACCTTCCGCCACCACAGGGATCTGATTTTCTACGGAGATTATTACCGTCTTACCAACGCCATGACCGACGATTATTTTACTGCCTGGCAGTTTGTGGCAAAAGACGGAAGCGCCGCCCTGCTGAATGTGGTTGTGGTGGCCCCCAAAGCCAATCCCTATCCCATCCATGTGTTCTTAAAGGGTTTGCAGCCAGAGGCAATGTACCGGGAGACGGAAAGCGGCAGCGTCTATTCCGGCGCGGCACTGATGTACGGCGGATACACCCTTCCCATTCTGCTGGGAGATTACCCCGGCTGTCAATTTCGGTTTGAAAGGATTTGATCTTCTTGGCATCCTCAGAAACCAACTTTGAAGACCGTCTGCGGCTGTACTGGCCGGAGCTGAAGCAGCGTTACATGGAGCTGTATCACGACGATACCATGCTGAAGCAGCTCCGCCGGCAGCTTGCCGCCTTTTCCGAAGAACGCCGGGACTCTCTGAAGCAGCGGGACGCGGAAAAACAGGAAAGTCCCAACTGGTATCAGTCCCGGAAGCTTCTGGGCATGATGCTCTACATCGACAATTTTGCCGGAAACCTGAAGGGCGTCCGGG
>JBJDYP010000083.1:0-1602 GCA_051867435.1 Faecousia sp. | reverse complement strand
CACGCCGAACAGCAGGATGAACACCATGGCCTGGGACAGCTTCTTCCGGGTTTTCATCTCCGATCAGCCCTCCATCAGGGTGTAGCGCCCGGAGCGGATCAGCCGGGCCATGGCAAAGGAGTCACCCGGCAGCTCGGCGGACAGAATTCCCGAAACGGCTACGTCCTCGGGGCGGTGACAGTCGGAGCCGGCCAGAGCCAGCAGACCGAACTGGGCGGCGTAAGCCTCCGCCAGAGGGTTGTTGTTTTCGTGGCGAGGATTGCGGTTACAGGTTTCTATACCGTCCAAGTAGCAGGCGATGGCGGGCGTACACTTCTTCCGGTAGGGATGCGCCTGCACCAGCAGAGCGCCCTGCCCCCGGGCAACGGGGGAGAATCCGGCGATGCCCATGCGGAAGATGTCCTCTGGCTCTGCCAGCAGGTCATCCCGGTAGCCGAACATCAGGTAGTCGTTGTCACTCTCGTCAAACCGCAGCTCCGCACCCTTGAACACCCGGATGCCCTCTTTTTCTCCCAGCTCCGCCATGCGGTAGAACCCTTCCAGGAAGGGCTTTACCTTGTTGCCGGGGGCAGTGGTGTCCACGCCGAGATAGTCAAAGGTGGTGCGGTTATAGTGATCGGTCACAATGATCGCATCATACCCGGCAGCCTTGTAGCCGGCGATCAGCTCCGGGGCGGTCATCCAGCCGCATTTGCTTGTGTGTTTTGTGTGAAGATGGGTTTCGATTTTATACATAGGATCCACCTCTCAGTACTGCGTGCAGGACACGCAGGAATTCAGAACTACGGACACTTTACCGCTGCTACGGCGTTTTTTGAGAAATAATCGCAAATGTTTCCGTAAAAAATATAACCCACATGGAATGGTTTGTCAACTGTTTTATATTTCTTACCTATAAATTGTATAAAATGCAGATTTGCATAAAATCTATTCTGGCATAATTGACAAAAATATAATGGGATGATATAATCCGCTCATAGGAAACGTTTGCGTTTCGAATCCCTACAACTACGAAAATGGAGGAAACATATATGGCAAAGATTAAAGTTGGTGTTGCCGGTTACGGCACCATCGGACAGCGTCTGGCAGACGGCGTGGCAATGCAGGAGGACATGGAGCTGGTCGGTATCGCCGATCTGGCACCCACCTTGTCCATTCAGGCTCTGCGGGAAAACGATATGATCGGCGCTAACGGCGTCAAGTACAATCTGTATCTGGTGGACGGCGCCGATCCCGCGGCCTTCGCGGCGAAGGACATCCCTGTGGCCGGCAGCTTTGAGGAGCTGTGCAAGAGCGTGGATGTGATGCTGGACTCCGCTCCCGGCGGCGTGGGCGCCAAGAACAAGGAGAACTATTACGACAAATACGGTGTCAAGGCCATCTTCCAGGGCGGCGAGAAGAACTCTGTTGCGGACGTATTCTTCCACGGCTACGCCAACTACGAAAAGGGCCTGGGGCAGAACTACCTGAAGCTGACCTCCTGCAACACCACCGGTCTGATCCGCACCGTGGACTGCCTGGACCGTGCCTACGGCATCGAGAAGGTTGCCATCACCATCATCCGCCGCGTGGCCGATCCCGGCGACTATCACCGCGGCCTGA
>JBJDYP010000082.1:0-1626 GCA_051867435.1 Faecousia sp. | reverse complement strand
ACAATGTGGGGCGTGTTCAGCTCCAGAATCAGTTCCTTGCTCTCCACCACATTGACAAAGCCTACCGGAACACCCACAATCAGCGCAGGGGTCAGCTTTCCGGCATCAATCAGTTCCCGGATACAGATCAGGGCCGTGGGGGCATTGCCGATGGCGAAAATACAGGGCTTCCCCAGCTTTGCCGCCCGCTCCATGGACACAATGGCACGGGTCACCCCCCGCTCCTTGGCCTCCTTTGCAACCTCCGGGTCGGACATAAAGCAGTGAACCTCTCCGCCCAGCTTGCCAAGAATGGTTTTGTTGATACCGGCCTTCGCCATCTGGGTATCCGTGACAATATCGCAGCCGCCACGCAGCGCTTCCATGCCCCTTTGCACCGCGTGGGGAGAAAACACCAGATTGTCCGCGTAATCAAAGTCCGCGGTGGTATGAATGGCCCGCTTGATGACAAGCTCATTTTCCGGATTCAACCGACGTTCTCCCAGAAGCTCCGTGATGATTTCAAAGCTCCGCTTTTCAATATCCATGGGGGCGATATGTTCCAGCATGGTACTTTTCCTCCAAACAGGCGCGGTAGAAATTCACCGCGAAGGATGGGTTGGCGTAAAAATGAAAATGGGGATAACCGGCATAGAGGGTAGGCGTGGACACCACGCACTCCCATTTTCTGCCGGATAGTTCCTTGAGCGCAGCAAAATCACTGCCCGGCTCGGTGCAGTCCCAATGGTGAAATTCGTGGCCCCGAATTTCCCCTCCGGCCTTGCAGAGCATCTGATCCTTTTCAGCCCGCAGGCGCACATAGCCGAAGCGGGTCAGCTTCCCATTGTCAAAGCTCTTTCCCGGAAGGTAGCCCACCATGGGAAAGTCTGCGATGGCTTCGGTCAGGTACATAAAGCCCCCGCACTCCGCAATACAGGGAAGTCCGTTCGTCAGGGCGCTTTTGACGCTGCGCCGCATGGAAGCATTCTCGCTGAGCGGTCCTGCGTACAATTCCGGATAACCGCCGCCTAAGTACAGGCCCTGAATATTCTCCGGCAACACAGAATCTGCCAGCGGACTGAAAGGGACAAGCTCCGCGCCCATTCGGGTCAGGGCATCCAGACTGTCCTCGTAGTAAAAACAGAAGGCCCGATCCTTTGCCACGGCAATGCGTACCGGTGTAAACCGAGGCAGCTCCACCGGCTCGCAGCGGACAATCGGCGCTGCTTTGGCCAATTCCAGCAGCCCGTCCAAATCCAGGGTTTTCTCTGCCTGAACTGCCAGAATGCGCAGCTTTTCCTGCAGGTCCTCCACCTCTGCCGCCGTGACCAGTCCCAAATGACGGCTTTCCAATGTGCAGTCCGGCAGCCTTGGGAGATAGCCCAGGGGGCACACCCGTCCGGCGAAGCGGCGGCGAATCTCCTCCGCCAATGCCGCATAGGTGGATGCCGTGCATTGGTTCAGGATCACACCCCGAATCTGATTGTCCGGACAGAAGTCCAGAAAGCCTTGAATGGTGGCCAGAATGGATAGGGAGGCTCCCTTTGCCCCCACCACCAGAACCACCGGAGTTTGGGTGATCCGGGCAATGCTGTAGGTGCTGCCCCGGGTGGAGGTCAGACCCATCCCATCATAATAGCCCATGAC
>JBJDYP010000081.1:0-1638 GCA_051867435.1 Faecousia sp. | reverse complement strand
CTGGGCATGATGCTCTACATCGACAATTTTGCCGGAAACCTGAAGGGCGTCCGGGAAAAGCTGCCCTATCTGGAAAAAGCAAATGTCAACTATCTTCACCTGATGCCCTTTCTGGACACCGTACCCGAGCGCAGCGATGGCGGCTACGCGGTGGCAGATTTCCGGAAGGTGCGCCCGGATTTGGGCACCATGGAGGATTTGGAGGAACTCACCGAGGCCTGCCACGAAAAAGGCATGAATGTGTGCATGGATTTCGTGATGAACCATACCTCCGAAGACCATGAATGGGCAAAGCGGGCCAGAAGCGGCGAAGGTGCGTATATGAGCCGCTACTACTTCTATGCCGACCCCTCCGTGCCCCAGATGTACGAAAAGACGGTGCCCCAGGTATTCCCCACCACCGCACCGGGGAACTTTACCTGGCTGCCGGAGTGCCGCCACTGGGTGATGACCACCTTCTATCCCTATCAGTGGGATTTGAACTACGCCAATCCGGTGGTGTTCAATGAGATGATGTATAATTTCCTGTATCTTGCCAACCGGGGCGTGGACATCATCCGCATTGATGCAGTTCCCTATATCTGGAAGGAAATCGGAACCTGCTGCCGGAATCTGCCTCAGGTACATACCATTGTGCGGATGATGCGCCTGATTGGCCAGATTGTTTGCCCCTCGGTGATTCTGCTGGGCGAGGTGGTCATGGAGCCGTCCAAGGTGGCTCCCTACTTTGGTACCCCGGAAGCGCCGGAATGTCACCTGCTGTACAATGTGACCACCATGGCCACCATCTGGCACACCGTGGCAACCCAGGATGTGCGGCTGCTGCGCCGACAGCTGGAAATCCTCCGGGGGCTACCCAAAAGTCAGGTATTCCTGAACTATCTGCGCTGTCACGACGATATCGGCTGGGGTCTGGACTACCCCACGCTGAGAAGCTACGGAATGGAGGAGGTGCCCCACAAGCAATTCCTCAACGACTATTTCCGGGGCTACACCGGCAGTGCCAGCCGGGGAGAGCTTTACAATGAAGATCCCGTGACCAAGGATGCCCGGTTCTGCGGCACCACCGCCTCCATGTGTGGAATCGGTCAGGAAAGCTATCGGGCAGAAGGCGTTCGGCTGGATCTGATGCTCCATGCCCTGATGCTGTTCCAGTCCGGTATTCCCGTGCTGTACAGCGGCGATGAAATCGGCCAGCTCAATGACGACAGCTATCACGACGACCCCAACAAAGCTATGGATTCCCGCTACATCCACCGGGGGAAAATGCTCTGGGAGCAGGCGGAGCAGATTGACGACATAACAACCGTGGCCGGACAGATGTTCACAGGCCTCCGGGAGCTGGAAGAACAGCGCAAGGCCCATAAGGCGTTTTCCGCCGATGCCGATGTGTGGACATGGGACACAGGGTCTGACCGGGTTCTTGGTCTGGGACGCTACTTTGACGGCGAAAAGCTGCTGGGTGTGTTTAACTTTGGTGGGGAAGCCGCGCAGGTTCCGCTGCCGTTGGGCGCGGCAGAGAATCTGCTGACAGGGGTACAGTGCGATCGCACCATCTCAATCCCTGCCCGGGATTTCGTCTGGCTGAAACAAGAGGTGTAAGCTATGAAGCATTATGATGTAGCTGCAATCGGAGAA
>JBJDYP010000080.1:0-6919 GCA_051867435.1 Faecousia sp. | reverse complement strand
TTCATCGAGTTCGGCGAGGGCAAGGCCATGATGGTCAACAACGCCGACTGGCTGCTGAACCTCAACTATATCGACTTTATCCGGGACGTGGGTGCCTGCTTCTCCGTGAATAATATGCTGCGCGCGGAATGCTTCAAGCAGAGAATGGAGAAGGGCCTGTCCTTCCTGGAATTCAACTATATGCCCATGCAGTCCTACGACTTCTACTACCTGTACCAGCACTACGGCTGCAATATGCAGTTCGGCGGCAACGACCAGTGGAGCAATATGCTGGGCGGCACCGAGCTGATCCGCCGCAAGCTGGGCAAGGATGCCCATGCCATGACCATCACCCTGCTCCTCAACTCCGAGGGCAAGAAGATGGGCAAGACCGCCAAGGGTGCCGTGTGGCTCGACCCCAACAAGACCTCTCCCTTTGATTTCTACCAGTACTGGCGGAATGTGGATGATGCCGATGTGCTCAAGTGCATCCGGATGCTGACCTTCCTGCCCCTGGAGCAGATCAACGAGATGGATTCCTGGAAGGATGCCCAGCTCAACACCGCCAAGGAGATCCTGGCATTCGAGCTGACCAAGCTGGTCCACGGTGAGGAGGAAGCACAGAAGGCGCAATCATCCGCCAAGGCGCTGTTCAACGGCGGCAATGAGGCCGAAATCCCCACCACGGAGATTTCCGCTGATCTGCTGACCGACGGAAAGATCGGTCTTCTGCGGCTGATGGTGGCCTGCAAGCTGGCTGCGTCCAACGGCGAAGCACGGCGGCTGGTGCAGGGCAATTCCGTGTCCGTCAATGACGAAAAAATCACCGCTCCCGATTTCATGGTCACGGAGGAAATGCTGAAAGCAGGCGTGAAGCTCCGCAAGGGTCAGAAGACCTTCCGCCGTGCCGTGCTGGCATGACGGCGCGGTTCCGGTCTGCCGTCCAATCGGATCTGGAGGCGGTGAATGTCCTGGCCGGGCAGGTGCTTGCCATGCACGCCGCCTGGCGGCCGGATATATTTATCCCGCTGGATAACCCCCTGACAGCGGAGAATTTCCAGGTGCTGGTGAACGAACAGCGGGTATTTGTGCTTGCGGAGGACAGCCGTGTCATTGCCTACGCCATTGTAGCGGTTCAAACCCTTCGGAGTCCGGTTCTCATTCCCAAAACCGTCATGAAGCTGGAAGAACTCTGCGTGGCGGAGGATCGGCGGCACCAGGGCGTGGGCAAGACCATGATGGGGCATCTGTTCCGGGAGGCAAAGCGGCGTGGCTGCAATGATTTCACACTGACCTGCTATCCCCAGAATGCCGCTGCCATCGCGCTGTACGAAAGTCTCGGCATGAAACCGAAGGTCACACAGTATCAGATAGATTTGTAACTGTATCCCTGCTGCAAAAAGCAGCAGGGATATACTTATCCAAATAGTTTGCGGATCCGGTTTCGTTTTTCTGTGCTGAGCGCTGTCAGAGGCAGGCGGCAGGCTCCCACCGGGAAGCCCAGCTCGTTCAGCACCGCCTTCACCGGGATCGGATTGACTTCACTGAACAAAAAATCAATCTTCTCCATCAGCGCGCACTGCATTTTGCCTGCCGAAACAAAGTCGCCATTCAGGGCAAGGCGCACCATCCGCACCGTTTCCGCCGGGCACACATTGGACAGCACGGAAATCACACCTTTTCCGCCGATGGAGAGCATAGGCACGGTCTGGTCGTCATTTCCTGACCAAACCGGGATGGCAGGGCAGAGGCTGCTCAGCCTGGCGGCCTTGCCAACGCCCGCGCACTCCTTCACCCCCGCGAAATTTTTGATTTTCCACAGCCGGCAATACACCGAATTCGGAATGTCCACCCCAGTGCGGGACGGCACATTGTAGGCGATCACCGGCAGGGAAGTGGACGCGCAGATCGTCTTGTAGTGCAAATACAACCCCTCCGGCGTTGCCTTGTTGTAGTATGGACTGACCGCCAGTACCCCATCCACGCCGCACTGCTCCGCTTTTTGGGTCAGTTCGGCGGTTTTTACCGTGTCATTGGTACCGGTTCCGGCAATGATCTTACAGCGTCCGCCCGTAAACCGAACCGCGTGGCGGAACATGGACAGCTTTTCCTCCTGAGACAGAGTAGGCGCTTCGCCGGTGGTTCCGCAGATCACCAGCGCCTGTACCCCCGCGTCGATCTGCCGGTCAATAAGGGCTTCCAGCACATCAAAATCAATCCGATTCTCCCGAAAGGGCGTGACCAGCGCAGTGCAGACGCCGGAAAACAGATTATCCTTCATTTCATCATCTCCCTTGTTATCCTATGAAACCGGGGTTGCAAAAGTTCGGAATCTATACTATAATAGACGGGCTTATGAACACAGGAGGCGCGAATTCTTGAAAACACATGATTTTTGGTATGATCTGCCGGAAGAGCTGATTGCCCAGACGCCGCTGCAGCAGCGGGACAGTTCCAGGCTGATGGTGATGGACCGGGTCACCGGCGAAGTGTCCCACCGGCATTTTTATGATATTCTCGACTATCTGAATCCCGGCGACTGCCTGGTGATGAATGACTCCCGGGTGCTGCCCGCCCGGCTTCTGGGGCATCGGCCCAGCGGCGGCGCGGTGGAGGTGCTGCTGCTGCGGGATCTGGGAGACGGCGCCTGGGAGTGCCTGGTGAAGCCCGGCAGGAAGATGCAGGCCGGGCAGGAGGCCATCTTCGGCGGCGGAGAGCTGACCGCCACCGTTACCGCCGTGCGGGAGGATGGCAACCGGGTTCTGCAATTCCACTACGAGGGCATCTTCCTGGAGGTGCTGGAGCGGCTGGGCAGGATGCCGCTGCCGCCTTACATCAAGGCGGAGCTAAAGGATCAGGAGCGCTATCAGACCGTGTACAGCCGGGAAGTGGGCTCCGCGGCAGCGCCTACCGCGGGTCTGCACTTTACCAGGGAATTGTTGGAAAAAGTTCGGGAAAAGGGCGTTGATACCGGGTTTGTGACCCTCCATGTGGGACTTGGAACTTTCCGTCCTGTGAAAGCGGACGACATTCTGGAGCATCATATGCACGCTGAGCTGTGCATGATCAATGAAGAAACCGCCGCCAAGCTGAACGCGGCAAGAAACCGCGGCGGCAGGATCCTCTGCGTGGGAACCACCTCCTGTCGGACGCTGGAATCCCTGGTGAATGCGGACGGCAGCTTCTCTGCCAAGAGCCGCTGGACGGATATTTTCATCTATCCCGGCTACCGGTTCAAGGCCATGGACGGTCTGATCACCAATTTCCACCTGCCGGAAAGCACCCTTGTGATGCTGGTTTCTGCCTTTGCTGGCCGGGAAAACGTTCTGGCAGCCTATGAAGAGGCCGTCCGTCAGAAGTACCGATTCTTTAGTTTTGGCGATGCCATGCTGATCCTGTAAGGAGAAAGAGTATGCTGGAAAAATGGAAAGCGAATTATCTGTTTCACAAACTCCTCAAGCGTCCCGACATTGACAAGGCTTACGCAATGGTTGGGCCGGAGGACTCCTGGTATGATACCATCACAACCGTCCATCATTCTCTGGCACAGATGCGGATGCTGCCCCACGAAACTCTGGAGATTACCAGTCACGACGGTCTGAAGCTGAAAGCGATCTACTATCCCTGTGACAGCGATAAAACCATGATCTGGGTTCATGGCTATACCAGCCACGCGGAGCGTGAATCCGCATTTCCCGGGCTTTTTTACCGCTCTTTGGGCTGCAATGTGCTGATTCCTTACCTTCGTGCCCACGGCCCCAGCGAAGGCAAGTTGATTTCCTTCGGCGCGCTGGAACATCTGGACATCATGCGGTGGGTAGACCGGATCAATGAGATGATTCCGGAAGGACAGATTATTCTGCACGGTCTGAGCATGGGCGGCGGAATCGTGCTGGATCTTGCCGGCAAGGAAATGAAGAATGTGAAATGTATCGTCAGCGATGCCCCCAGCATCAGCATTCCCGGGTTTTTCCGCAATGTTTCCTCGGGATTCTTCAAGACCGGATCGGAGAAAATCGCCGCCTGGGCAATGGACCGCTTCCGCAAAGAGTTTCACGCGGACGCATCCGATTTTGAGCGGCTGGAGACCGTAAAGCACGGCAGGTATCCCATTCTGGCAGCAGCCGGCGGCAACGAGCGGATGGAGGATATTCTTGCCGCCATCCAAAGGAATCACCCGATGGAGACGGAAGTGCTGATTCTGCCCGGCTGCGATCATGGCAACGGTATGTATAAGCAGACCGAAATGTACCAATCCGCGATCAAAGCCTTTCTTGGGCGGCATTTGACCGACACCCAATCACGCAGCCCTGATTCTGCGATTCCTGTGAGGTAAATGATGTTTGAACTGAAAAAAACGGAGGGGAAAGCCCGACGCGGGGTATTTACCTGTGCCCATGGCACGGTTCAGACCCCGGTATTTATGAATGTGGGCACCCAGGGTGCCATCAAAGGCGCGCTGAGCGCCAGGGATCTGGAGGACATTGGCTGCCAGGTGGAGCTGTCCAATACCTACCACCTCCATCTGCGTCCCGGCGACAAGCTGGTGAAAGAGTGCGGCGGCCTGCACCGGTTTATGACCTGGGACAAGCCGATCCTGACCGACTCCGGCGGATTTCAGGTGTTTTCCCTGGCGTCTCTGCGGAAAATCAAGGAAGAAGGCGTTACCTTCGCTTCCCATATTGACGGTCACAAGATTTTCATGGGCCCGGAGGAAAGTATGCAGATCCAGTCCAATCTGGGCTCCGACATCTGCATGGCCTTTGACGAGTGCATCGAGAATCCCGCGCCCAGGGACTATGTGAAAAAGAGCGTAGACCGGACATACCGCTGGCTGGAGCGCTGCAAAGTGGAAAATGCCCGGCTCAACGCCCTGCCCGATACGGTAAATCCCCGGCAGATGCTCTGGGGCATCAATCAGGGCAGCACTTACCAGGATATCCGCATCGACCATATGAAGCGGATCGCGGATCTGGATCTGCCGGGCTATGCCATCGGCGGTCTGGCGGTAGGGGAAAGCACCGGGGAGATGTACGACATCATTGAGGCTGTGGAGCCCCATATGCCAAAGGACAAAACCCGGTATCTCATGGGTGTGGGAACCCCCAGCAACATCATCGAGGCCGTTGCCCGAGGTGTGGACTTCTTCGACTGCGTCATGCCCGCCAGAAATGCCCGCCACGCCCGGCTTTTTACCTGGGAGGGCGCCATCAATCTGAAAAACGCCAAGTATGCCCGGGATCCCGGGCCTATTGACGGTGCCTGTGACTGCCCGGTCTGCCGCCGGTACAGCCGTGCCTACATCCGGCATCTGTTTGTGGCGGAGGAAATGCTGGCCATGCGGCTTTCCGTCATGCATAACCTGTATTTCTACAACAAACTGATGGAAAAGATTCGCCAGGCCCTGGATGAAGGCACATTTGAGGCATTCAGGCATGAATATTCTGTTAAATTAAGCCGCAGGATTTAAGATTATACTTGCTTTTTCCTGCCGGACTGGTATAATATCACTATTCACAACTGCAAAGGAGAAATAACAGATGTTCCATTTTTTAACCCAGGCAGCCGGTGAAATGCCGTCCCTCACCAGCTCCTACCTCGTCATGGGCGTTATCGTGATCGCGGTGATGTACTTTATGCTCATCCGTCCCGAAAACAAGCGCAAGAAGGAAGCCGAACAGATGCGCTCCGCGGTGAAGGTTGGCGATGAGATCACCACCATCGGCGGTATCACCGGCACCGTTGTCCATGTGAAGGAAGACAAGTTTGTGATCGAGACCGGCGCTGACCAGGTTCGCATTGAGTTCGCCAAGTGGGCCATCTCTTCCAATGAGACCGCCAACGCTGCTGCCCAGGCAGAAGCAAAAAAGATCCAGGAAGCCAAGGCAAAGCAGAAGGCTGCCAAGAAGGCCGAAAGGGCAAAAAAGGATTGATGGATCCGTCAAAAAAGCCACACCGAACCCGGTGTGGCTTTTTATGGAAAACCGTATCGGAGGATCAACATGACTGTTAATGAATATCAGAAGCTGGCGATGGTGACGCTGAACCCGGCACTCAGCAAAAAAGATGTGCTGATCAACGGTGTGATGGGTCTGTGCGGGGAAGCCGGGGAGGCCATCGACATCGTAAAGAAGCACCTTGCCCAGGGGCACGAACTGGACAGTGAAGGACTTGTGAAGGAATTGGGCGATATTGCCTGGTACCTTGCCGAGACGGCCTATGCCCTGGATGTGGATCTGGAAACCGTGCTGGAAAGGAACATCGAAAAGCTGAAAAAGCGCTACCCCGAGGGGTTCGATGCCGGAAAATCCATTCACCGGACAGAATAAAGACTCCCGTTTGGGAGCCTTTTCTCAATTCTTCTGGTGATAATCCAGTACGGTCTTGGCGATATAGATGGGGCGGTCTTTGGTCTGCTCAAAGGTTCTGCCCACATATTCGCCGATGATGCCGATGCACAGAAGCTGGACACTGCCCAGCAGCAGGATCAGCACAATGATCGTGGCGTAGCCCGGGATATCGATTCCCGCAATCAGCTTTTCCAGGATCACAAAGGCCATATAGAGCAGTCCCGCGAATGCCGTAACGATTCCTCCATAGCTCGCAAACCGCAGTGGGACGGTAGAATAGCCGATGATGCCCTCAATGGCGTAGTTCATCAGCTTGCGGAAGCTCCATTTGGTGGTGCCGGCAGCCCGCTCACAGGCGGTATATGGGATAAAGCAGGTCTGGAATCCCACCCAGGCAAAGAGCCCTTTGGAGAAGCGGTGGTATTCGCCCATCTCCAGAATATGCTCCGCCACGGCTCTGCGGAAGGTGCGGAAGTCGCTGGCATCCGCTTTCAGCTTCACGTTGGATAACCCGTTGATCACGCTGTAAAAGCACTTTTTGAAAAAGGACAGCACCTTGCCCTCACCGCGGCGATCCTGATAGGCCGCCA
>JBJDYP010000079.1:0-28820 GCA_051867435.1 Faecousia sp. | reverse complement strand
ATTGGTGCCTCCGGTCGGAATCGAACCAACGACACGGGGATTTTCAGTCCCCTGCTCTACCTACTGAGCTACAGAGGCATATTGAGCAGAGCAATCGCTCTGCTCAGATGCGTTATGGCGACCCGGAACGGACTCGAACCGTCGACCTCCAGCGTGACAGGCTGGCGTGCTAACCGACTGCACCACCGGGCCAAATGATGGTGGGAACAACAGGGCTCGAACCTGTGACCCCATGCTTGTAAGGCATGTGCTCTCCCAGCTGAGCTATGCTCCCGACGGCCGCCTTCGTGTTTGGCTCACATATCAGCGACATGATGCATTATACACAACCGCCGTCTGTTTGTCAAGCACTTTTTTCGATTTTTTTACTTCTTTTTTCTCACGAACTTCCTGTTCGAAAAAATTGTAGTTTTTCCCATTTCACCGGTCAATATTCCAATTATTTCAGAAGAAATCCCAGAATCGCCCTATCCGCAAACGCCGGCTCCTTATAGGCCGCGTCCAGAAGGGAATCCACATTCCCGGCGTCGTTTTCGATCTCCTTGCTGTATAGCTGGATCACCCGCAGCCGGGTCTCCTGGGTACCGCCGCCCAGACGTTTTGCCATCATGCAGGATACGATCACCAGCTTGATCCTGCCTGCCAGATCGTAGTCGCTGACCGCCTGGGCATAGTAGCGGTAAACGCCGTACTGCGCCAGAAGCCGGATCTCCCCGAACCATTCATCCTCCCCGCCGGGTTCCTCAAGCAGACGCCGCCAGTCCTCGGTCAGGATCTCCAAACCCCGGAAGAACGCAAGCATCCCCTCCGGGTTTGCCTCGCCCGCAATCCGGCGGGCCATCTCCAGGGCTTCCCGGGGATCAAAGGCAGCCATTTCCCCGCCGTCCAGCGCCTCCTGCACCCCATAGCCATAGAGCAGCAGGATCGCCAGCGCCTCGCCAATGGAGTACCCCGGATCCGCCAGGATCTCCAGGCAGCCGGGTCTTGTGCTTCGCAGCAGCGCCATGGCCTCCCCGTCATAGTCCGGCTCGTCTCCGCCGGGAACCTCTGCCGTTTCCAGGTGCCAGTCCGGGGTGCTCAGCATGATCCGGGCCGCTTCCGGGCAGGACATTTCCAGCCCCAGCTCCACCACATCCCCGTAATCCTGGCGGATCCGGGGGAACTCCCGGCAGACCCTGCACAGAGCCTGCTCTCCCAGCCGTGCCTGGATCTCGCACAGACCGTCCTGCCGCCACATGGCGCATCTGCCGTCCTCCAGCCGCAGGATGGTGTCTCCGTCCTCCTCCGTCAGCGCCTCCCGGAGCCGGTCGCCCAATTCTCCCGGAAGATTCCTGTAAAATTCTTCCGTCTGTTCGTCCACCTGCACTGCCCACTGGTGGCAGCAGCTATCCGGGCAGGAGGAAGCAACGCAGCGGAAGCCGTCAAAATAGGATGGTTTGGTCAGGCGCATATCAGCCTTCCTGTTCTTCCATGATCCTGGCTGCCAGCTTCTCCGTGACGGAGGCGCAGCGTCTGGCGGCAATGGCCTCAAAGGTGGGATAGTCCATCTCAGAGCTGTTGTCCGCCTTGTCGGAGATGGCACGGATGATCACAAAGGGGATCCCGTTGCGGTAGGCCGCGTGGGCGATGGCAGCGCCCTCCATCTCCGTGCAGGACGCGTGGGTCAGCGCGATAATGGCATCCTTCTGCTCCTGCCTGCCGATAAACTGGTCGCCGCTGGCCACTCTGCCGATGGAAGTGTGTCCCGCGTTCACCGCCTCAGCCGCCGCAAAGGCGTATGCCATCAGCCTATCGTCTGCCGGGAACGTGACAGGCATTCCCGGAACCTGTCCCTTGCCGTAGCCCACGAACACGGAACAGTCAAAATCGTGATACATGGCATCCTGGCTGACCACGATGTCGCCGATATCCAGCTTGGGGTCCAGCGAACCCGCGATGCCGGTGTTGACAAGATGGGTCACGCCGAAGCAGTCGCACAAAATCTGCACGCAAAGCCCCGCGTTTACCTTGCCCACACCGCACCGGACCACCACGGCAGGCAGACCGCACAGTGTTCCGTCGAAAAACTCCATGCCGGTTCGGTTGGTTACGGTAATGCCTTCCATGGCGGCTTTCAGGGTCTCCACTTCCACATCCATGGCGCCGATAATTCCCAGTTTCATCATGATGCTTCCCCCTTTATTCCGGGTAAACCAGCCGGTCCTCGCCGGCGGTTTCCAGCAGGGCAGCGTAGCGTGCCGCCCAGTATTTTGCCATGGGCAAATTCAGATCCAGATAATTGCCGCAGTCCTTGGGACTGGCGCCGGGAATCTGCCCCTCATAGTCGCGGATAAAGCGGAAGCAGTCCGTCACCAGCTTCCGCGCATCCTGGCTGGTCAGCTCTCCCGCAAGCAGCAGGTAAAACCCGGTGCGGCAGCCCATAGGGCCGAAATAGACCACCCGGTCTTTCCATTCCGGGTCATTCCGCAGATAGGTCGCCCCCAGGTGTTCTATGGCGTGGATCTCCGCGGTATTCATCACCGGCTCGTCGTTGGGCTTGGTGATCCGCAGGTCAAAGGTGGTCACGGTCTCGCTGCCGATCCGGTCTGCCCTGGAAACATACAGTCCGGGCTGCAGTCTCAGATGGTCAATGGTAAAGCTGGCAATCTTCTCCATTCCGTTCTCCTCTCAATCATTACAGTTTGCGGCGTCAATGGCAATCACCAGCAGCAGTCCGGGGATCTCGTCTGCCGGGTTGGCAAAGGAAAGGGTGTAGGTATCCCCCCAGGACAGCCACTGCTTCTCAATGCGCATCACCGTGCGGTTCCCATCGGTGACCCGGTAGTCCCAGCCCAGGAAATCCCCTTCCACATCCCATCCCCGGTAGTCCACCTGGTATCTGGGCACAAGGAAGCTGAACTGCTTCCGCACCATACCCAGGGTTTGCCCACCGATGACGATCTCAAACTTGGGCAGGAAGGTCAGAATCTGCTGGTGGACGGAACCCACTTCCCTGCCGGTGGCCTTTTCGTACACATGGATCTGGTGGCCGATGGTCAGCAGCTCCGCGCGGACAAAGTATTTCGGGTTTCCGCTTTCGTCGTAAACATCGTAGGTATCCGTCCAGGAAAATACCCTCTGCTGGATATACAGGTTCATTGCGACACCGCCTTTCTGCGTTTATCATACAAAAAAACGCGCGATTTTTCAAGGTGAAGCCGTAAAAAATCGGAACCAACCATAGGTTGAGCCCGGGTCAACCTGCGGTTGGTTCAAAAATTTTCCAAAATTAACGGATAATTGATAGCTTTTTTCGAAGAAATATGACATAATGGCATCATAAAGCAAGGAGGGAGCTTATATGGAACAAACAATAGGAAAACGGATTGCCGCGGCCCGGAAAGCAAAGGGACTGACGCAGGACCAGCTCGCGGAAAAGCTGGGCGTCACCGCCCAGGCGGTCAGCAAGTGGGAAAACGACCTTTCCTGCCCGGACATCAGCACACTGCCCGCGCTGGCGGATATTTTTAATGTCACCGTCGACGAGCTGCTGGGCAGACCGTCCGCGGATACGGAAAGCAGGGAGCGTCCCCTGGTGGGAGAAGTCATCCACCAGGCGGAGGAGGACACGGATTCCGATGATGAGGGGTACGAAGGCAAGGATTCCCTGCGGGTGGATATCCACGCCGGCAGGCGCGGCGGTCTCGGCTTCGCGGCGTTCCTTCTGGCAGTGGGCGCGCTGGCGCTGACCAGCGTGATTCTGGAAAAGGGTTGGAGTCTTTGGTCGCTGATCTGGCCCACCGCGCTGATCACGATGGGTCTGACCTCTCTTTTGAACCGCTTCTCTTTCTTCTCGGCAGGCATGGCCCTTGCGGGAACCTATTTCCTGCTGGACAACATCGGTGTGATCCACTATTCCCAGAGCAACCGGCTGATTCTGCCCATCTGCATTCTGCTGATCGGTCTGACCATTCTGGTGGACACATTCCGCAAGCCGAAAAAGCGCCTCTTTTCCGTGAACCGAAAGGATCCCGGCGGCAAGCACACCACCAGCGAATACGACGTTTCCGCTGACGGATTCTCCGCGTCCTGCAGCTTCGGCTCCGACCGCCGGAATGTCTGCGTTCCCCTGCTGCGGGGCGGAAACGCAAGCTGCTCCTTCGGCGAGCTCACCGTTGACCTGTCCGGCTGCCCGGAGGTGGCGCCGGAGTGTGTGCTGGATCTGGATTGCAGCTTCGGTCAGTTGACTCTGCTGCTTCCCCGCCAGATGCAGGCGGATCTGAAGGTCAGCAAGTCGTTCGGAGCTCTGGAGGTCACAGGCAAGCCCAATCCGGACGCGGTGCCGGTTCATATCAACGCCGATGTGAGCTTTGGCGAAATCGAAATTCAGTACATTTGAATCAGAGAGGACTCCTGCAAGGCTATGCTTTGCAGGAGTTTTCTTTCCAGGGAAGCTCTGAATCAATCGTCTGCGGCTTAAGCAGCAGATCTTTTCCTTCATCCGTGCAGCTTCAAAAATGGGGAAATACATACAGGATTCCTCCATTTTTGAACCTTTCGGCTGGAGAAAAATCTCTAGCTGTCAGCACTTGCCGATTTATTCATAGCTTCCCCAGTTTTTCCCTACTTTCATCTTGCTTTTTTCGATTTCTTCCGCTATAATGGTCATAACTGTATACGAAAGGCAGGATTGTACCATGGATAATATGCAATTTGACCCCAATGGTCAGCCCAATGACGTGGACAACATGGGATTTGACGCCCCGGTTTTTTCCGGCGAAGCGTCAGAGCCGGTGGCCGATATGCCCGAAATTCAGCCTGCTGCGGAGGCTGCGCCCCAGGAGCCCCAGGAGCCTCAGCAGCCCCGTCAGCGCAAGCGCAGAAAGCGCAGCAAGTGGGAGATCTTCAAGGAGGCCTATCTTCCCGCTGTGATCGTGGGCCTGGCGGTCATTCTGATCATCGTCTTTATCGTCGGCGCGGTCAGGCTGGCGAAGCTCGGCTCCGGCTCCGATAAGCCCGGCGGCGATTCTTCCAGCACCCAGCCCAGCGAGGATCTGCAGTCCAAGCAGGAAGCGGAGGCCAAGCGCCTGCTGCAGGAAGCGGAAAAGCTGGCAAAATATTACGACTATCAGGGTGCCGTGAATGTGCTGGAGCAGTTCTCCGGCGATCTGTCCGCCGTACCCGAACTCCAGGCGAAATACAATGAATACAAGGAAGCCTTCGGCAACCTGGTGGCCTGGACGGATGCCAACAACATCCCCAACCTCGCCTTCAACCTGCTGATCGCGGATCCTGCCCGTGCTTTCGCGGACAGCACCTACGGTTCCAAGTACAATCAGAACTACGTCACCACCGAGGAGTTCTCCAAGATCCTGGAGCAGCTCTACGCCAACAACTATATGCTTGTCAGCATCTACGATGTGGCGACCATGGGTGACAGCGGCTACAAGGCCAACAAGCTGTATCTTCCCGCCGGAAAGAAGCCCATCGTTATCACCCAGCACGCGGTGAACTACTTCACCTATATGGTGGACAGCGACGGCGATAAGCTGCCCGACCAGGGCGGCGCGGGCTTCGCCAGCCGTCTGGTGCTGGACAGCACCGGCAAGATCCTCAACGAGTATGTGGATGCCAGCGGCAACACCGTCACCGGCGCCTATGATCTGATCCCCATTCTGGACGCCTTTGTGGAAGAACATCCCGACTTCTCCTACCACGGTGCCAAGGCGACCATCTCCGTCTGCGGCTACGACGGTCTGTTTGGCTACCGTACCAACGCTGCCGCCAAGGAGCGGCTGGGCGCGGAAGCCTATGCCCAGGAGGTTGCCGGTGCCACTGCCATTGCGGAAGCACTGAAAAACAGCGGCTATGTCCTGGCCTGCCACAGCTATGAGAACTCCGGCTACGGTCAGCTTTCTTCCTCGGATATCACCGCCGACCTGGCAAAGTGGACGGAGGAAGTCACCCCCATTCTGGGTGAAGTCAACGTGCTGGTTCTGCCCTTCGGCAGCGACATCGGCAACGGCAATACTTACTCCGGCAACAAGTTCAATGTGCTCTACAACTTCGGTTTCCGCTACTTCATCGGAATGGATTCCTCTGTGAAGGCATGGACGCAGCTCACCGGCACCTATGTGCGGCAGATGCGCCGCTGGGTCACCGGCTCCAACATGACCGCCCACGCAAGCTGGTACTCCGACCTGTTTGACGCAGCCGCGGTTCTGGACAAGACCCGTCCCGCCATGTAACGCAGCAAATCGGTGCGCCGAATTTTCGGCGCACCTTTTTATGGGAAGGAGTATGAAAATGGAACTGAAACCCGGGAAATACCGCCATTTCAAAGGCAGGGAATACGAGCTGATCGGCATTGCGAAGCACTCGGAAACGCTGGAGCCCATGGTGGTCTACCGCCAGCTTTACGGAGAACATGGTCTGTGGGTGCGGCCTGCCGCCATGTGGACAGAAACCGTTGACCGGGACGGCTACCACGGCCCCCGGTTTCAATATATCGGTGATTAAGACTGACGGCTGCAGCCTCAACAGGCTGCAGCCGACGATTTTACAGACTCTGATTTGCTTTTGGATGGGATAGCTGCTTCTGCCACGGAAGCGCCTTATTCTGCAGATAGTAGATCAGGCAGAACACAAGGTATGCGCCGAGACACACGGCGAAAATGTAAATCGGTGTGTTGATGTACCAGCCAAACCATTCAGAGAATTGCGCGAAAACAATGATCGGCGAGTTGCCGGGGCCGACAAAAAACATATTCATATGCTCGCCAAGCACGAGCTGGACAAAGCTGTTAAGCGCAAAGGCGATCCCGCAGAGAACGATAAAGGTCTTTGTCGCGCCCACATAGTCCGATGGCTGATTACCGCCCCGCTTTGAAAAGCAGAGGAACAGACCGATGAAGACCAGCAGCATATGCCACGCAAGGGCATGAATGGTCAGGAACCAGTGCCCCAGCAGCAGCAGCCCGGAGGGCTCCGTAAAGGAGATGGCACCGCCAAGGAGGTTGTACAACACCATAAAGCTGTACATTCCCCGCCGCAGCTTTCCGGGTTTCAGAAAGGGAACGATCAGACACATATACATGGGAATGCTGCACAACTGGAACGGAAAGTCATCCCACGAATAGACGTTGTCTTTCATTGCGAAGAAGTAGAAAAGCTGCTTGAATATTTCGGATACGATGAGTACCAGACCGATGCAGAAGAGAATCCTGTTCGCGGTTTTGTCGCTGACACCGCGCAATTTCCATGCCGCAATGCCGCAGACCGCAAAACCGATCAGGGTATACAGGATATGAAACGCGCCGTAGGCAGGAAACGGATCCATCGGCCACGCGACGGACTCAAAAAACGCGTCCAATGCTTCCATCTTGATTTTTCCTCCATTTGTATTTTTTGCAAGAAACGGTGTCATGTTAGCACACATCCTGTCGGAAAACAAGTGGGTCGGTGAATACTTAAGAATTGTTTAATCCTTCTCTGCCGGCTCAAAAACGGTCTTCATACAGCCAAACACTGCCGGAAACCTTTCGTTTCCGGCAGTGTTTTCTCATTTCTGTCCCCGCAGTTCGATGATCTGATCCCGCAGCAGCGCCGCATACTCGTATTCCATCATACGGGCGGCCTCCTTCATCTGCTTCTCCAGCCGAGAGATCTCCTTTTCCTTCTCTGCTTTTGTCATCTTCACCCCGGTTCTGCCCTTTCTCTCCGCGGTGGGCGCGGAAATCTCGATCAGATCCCGGACGGACTTGATGATGGTCTTGGGCACGATGCCGTGCTCCTCGTTGTAGCGCATCTGGATGCCTCTGCGGCGTTCCGTTTCCTCCATGGCAAAGCGCATGGAGGGTGTCACCGAATCGGCGTACATGATCACCTTGCCTTCGGCGTTTCGCGCGGCCCGTCCGATGGTCTGGATCAGGCTGGTCTCGGAGCGGAGGAACCCCTCCTTGTCCGCGTCCAGGATGGCAACCAGGCTGACTTCCGGCAGATCCAGGCCCTCCCGGAGCAGGTTGATGCCCACCAGCACATCGAATTTTGCCATTCGCAGATCCCGGATGATCTCCATTCGTTCCATAGCGCCAATGTCCGAGTGCATATACCGCACCCGAATGCCCGCTTTGGTCAGATAGGATGTCAAATCCTCCGCCATTTTCTTGGTCAGGGTCGTCACCAGTACCCGTTCTTCCTTCGCGGTTCGAGCATTGATCTCCCCGATCAGGTCGTCAATCTGCCCGTCAATGGGTCTGACCTCCACCACCGGATCCAGAAGACCCGTGGGGCGGATCACCTGCTCCACCACCTGCCCGGAGCGGGTACGCTCGTACTCGGCGGGAGTCGCGGAAACATAGACCACCTGGTTCAGCTTGCTGTCAAACTCCGTGAAATTCAGCGGGCGGTTGTCATAGGCGGAGGGCAGCCGGAAGCCGTAGTTCACCAACGCGTCCTTTCTGCTCCGGTCGCCGGCATACATGGCCCGCACCTGGGGCAGCGTCACATGGCTTTCATCCACAAAAAGCAGGAAATCGTCGGGGAAATAGTCCAGCAGCGTGGTGGGCGGTGTCCCCGGCGCTCTGCCGGAGATCACCCGGGAGTAGTTCTCGATGCCGTTGCAGAAGCCGATCTCCGTCATCATCTCCAGATCGTAGGCCGTCCGCTGGGCAATCCGCTGGGCTTCGATCAGCTTGTTGTTGGCACGGAAGTATTCCACCTGGGCATCGCACTCCCGGCGGATCTCCTTCATGGCCCGCTCCATCTTGTCCCGGGTGGTCACATAGTGGCTGGCAGGATAGATGGCAACGTGCTCCACATACCGCTCCGCCACGCCGGACACCGCGTTGATCTCCGAAATCCGGTCAATTTCATCCCCGAAAAACTCCACCCGGATGGCTCTGCCCGACCAATACGCCGGGTAGACCTCCAGAGTATCTCCCCGAACCCGGAATTTGTTGCGGGAGAAATCCAGGTCATTGCGCTCATAGCGGATCTCCGTCAGCTTTTTCAGGATCTCGTCCAGGGGGCGCTCCTGCCCCACCCGCAGAGAGATCACCATGTTCTTGTAGTCAATGGGGTCACCCAGACCGTACAGGCAGCTCACCGACGACACCACGATCACATCCCGCCGCTCAAACAGCGCGGAGGTGGCGCTGTGCCGCAGCCGGTCGATCTCCTCGTTGACGGAAGCGTCCTTTTCGATGTATGTGTCCGTATGGGCAATGTATGCCTCGGGCTGGTAATAGTCGTAGTAGCTTATGAAGTATTCCACCGCGTTATGGGGAAAAAACTCCCGGAATTCGGAGCAAAGCTGCGCCGCCAGGGTCTTGTTGTGAGCCAGCACCAGGGTTGGGCGGTTCATTTTCGCGATCACCGATGCCATGGTGAAGGTCTTGCCGGAGCCGGTGACACCCAGGAGCGTCTGCTCCCGCAGTCCCCAGTTCAGACCGTTCACCAGTCCCTCAATGGCCTCCGGCTGGTCACCCGAGGGCTGATAATCCGATACAAGCTGAAACTGATCCATATGATCCTCCTAAATCAGCGCCCTGCATTCCTCCGGGTGGTAGTACCCGGAAGCATAGAGCGAAACATAATCATCGTCCGCGATCACAAAATGGTCACCCAGCACGATGCCCACCGCATCCAGTGCCACGGCGATCCGTCTCGTGGTCATAATATCGTCCCCGGAGGGAAGGGCAACACCGCTGGGATGGTTGTGTGCCATCATCACGCTGGTAGCGTTCACCGCCAGCGCCATTTCCACAATCTTTCGGACGGATACCGGCGCGGCATTGGTGCTGCCCTTGGCAACCTCCCGGCAGCACAGCACCTTGCACTTGGCGTCCAGGCACAGCAGGAACACGGTTTCGTCCCGTCTGCTTTTGAAATAGGGAATCATGTATCTGGCGCACTGCTCCGTGGTTTTCAGGATGGATTCCTGCTCCTCCGAGCGGATCCCACAGTAACGGGAGATGGCGGTGGTCAGCGCCACCAGGATCGCCGCGCCGTTTCCCATGCCCTTCACCTTTTCCAGCTCCGCCACCGGCGCCTCCAGCACCTGGGGCAATGTGCCAAAGTGGTCGATCAGCTCATGGGCAAGGGGATTGGTGTCCCTCTGGGGAATGGCGTAAAACAGCAGCAGCTCCAGCACCTGATGATCGCTGAAGCCCTCCAGCCCTTCCCGGCAGAACCGTTCTTTCAGCCGTTTTCGATGTCCTTTGTGCATGGTTTTTTCATCCATATCTGTAACCTCCGGGCATTTTTGTACTTGCCATTTGGCCGAGAATCCACTATAATGATCGTAACGATTGTTTCCGACTTTTTTCGACGGATATTTTTCCCTGTCCGAGGTAATCCTATCCCGGGGAGGAGGGTTTTTCATGGATCAGAATGAATACATTTCTGAAATACTGGGGCTTTCCAACGCCCCCGCGTTCCGCGTCAGGGACGGGGTGGTCTGCCAGGTCAGCCACGCTGCCGCGGGAATGCAGATCAGTGAAGGAACCGATGTTCTGTCCCTGATCCACACCGGTGCCGAAGAATACCGGCAGTTTTCTCAGGGGCGGCTGTTCCTGACCCTGGAAATCAACGGCGTTTCGTTCAGCGCTTTCGTCTTTGCCGCAGAGGACAGCCACATTTTTGTTGTGGAGGAAGCGTCCGATGCCGCGGAGCTGCAGGCCTTTGCCCTGGCAGCCAAGGAACTGCGGAACCCGCTTTCCGGCCTGATTGCCATGGCGGACCGCCTGCTGCCCACCATTTCCAAGGAAAATACCGCTGCCCAGGATGAGATCATGGGCTTCAACCGCTGCCTGTTCCAACTGCTGCGGGTGGTGGGCAATATGTCCGACGCGGGCAGATACGCTTCCGTGGGAAGCACCCGCTTGGCCCAGCATGACATCTGCGCGCTGGCTTATGAAGTCTTCAACTCTGCCGCTGTAAAATGCAAAGAGGCAAATATTGCGCTTTCCTTCTCCGTGCCCCAGAAGCCGGTCTACACCCTTTCCGACCCGGATCTTCTGGAACGTGCCATCTACAATCTGCTCTCCAACGCCATGAAATTCACCCCGGAGGGCGGTCAGATCCTCGCCCAACTGGTACAGCGGGGAAACCGGCTCTACCTGACCGTACAGGACAACGGTTCCGGCATTGACCCGGCGCTGCGAGGCGCCGTATTTCAGATGTACCGCCGGAAGCCCACCATTGAGGACAGCCGGTACGGCATCGGGCTGGGCATGGTGCTGGTGCAGTCCGCGGCAGCCGTCCACGGCGGTGCCGTTCTGGTGGAGCAGCCCAGAGACTGCGGCAGCCGGTTTACCATGACCATCGCCATCCGTGTCTCTTCCCAGCCCGGCGTCAGCTCTCCGATCCTGCGGGTCGACTACGCGGGAGAACGGGATCACGCCCTTGTGGAGCTGTCCGACGCCCTTCCCCTCCGTGTCTACGACCCGGACAGGCTATAAAAATTCTGCTTCTGTGCGCCGCGAAAACGCGGCGCACCGTTTTTTACGCAAGATAGGGCTTGAGATACTGTCCCGTGAAGCTTTCCGGCACTTGCGCCACCTGCTCGGGGGTGCCCGCAGCTACCACGGTACCACCGCCGTCACCGCCTTCAGGCCCCAGGTCGATGAGATAATCCGCAGTCTTGATCACATCCAGGTTGTGTTCGATCACAAGGACGGTGTTGCCCGCGTTCACCAGCTTCTGCAGCACATCGATCAGCTTGTGGACATCCGCCGCGTGGAGTCCCGTGGTGGGCTCGTCCAGCACATAAATGGTTCTGCCCGTGGACACTCTGGCAAGCTCCGTCGCCAGCTTGACACGCTGGGCTTCGCCGCCGGAGAGCGTGGTGCTGGATTGTCCCAGCTTCACATATCCCAGACCCACTTCCACCAGGGTCTGGGCTTTTCTTCGGATCTTGGGCAGATTTTCAAAGAAATCCACCGCCTCCTCCGCGGTCATTTCCAGAACCTGGGCAATGTTCTTGCCCTTGTACTGCACCTCCAGCGTCTCCCGGTTGTACCGCTGTCCCTTACAGACCTCGCAGGGCACATACACATCCGCCAGGAAGTGCATTTCGATCTTCACCAGGCCGTCACCGCAGCAGGCCTCGCAGCGTCCGCCCTTCACATTGAAGGAGAACCGTCCGGGGCCGTAGCCGCGGATTCTCGCGTCCGCGGTGGACGCGAACAGGTCACGGATGTCGTTGAACAGCCCGGTGTAGGTCGCCGGGTTGGAGCGGGGCGTTCTGCCGATGGGGCTCTGGTCGATGTCAATGACCTTGTCCAGCGCTTCCATCCCCTTAATACATCTGCAGGCGCCGGGACGAACCCGGGCATGATTCAGCCGCCCCGCCAGGGTCTTGTTGATGATCTCCCCCACCAGGCTGGATTTGCCGGAGCCGGACACGCCGGTGACGCAGGTAAAGGTGCCCAAGGGGATGGACACATCGATATTTTTCAGGTTGTTTTCCGTTGCACCCTCCACGGTCAGGAACTTGCCGTTGCCCGCCCTGCGGGAGGAAGGCACGGGGATCTTCTTGACCCCGGACAAATACTGTCCCGTAACGGATCTGGGGCAGGACAGGATGGTGTTCAGATCTCCGGCGGCAACGATCTCACCGCCGTGAACGCCGGCACCGGGGCCCACATCCACGATATAGTCCGCGGCCCGCATGGTATCCTCGTCGTGCTCCACCACGATCAGGGTGTTGCCGATGTCCCGAAGCTGCTTCAGCGTCTTCAGCAGCTTGTCGTTATCCCGCTGGTGCAGGCCGATGGACGGCTCGTCCAGAATATACACCACGCCCATCAGGGAAGACCCGATCTGGGTCGCCAGGCGGATCCGCTGGCTCTCTCCGCCGGACAATGTGCCGGAAGCCCGGGACAGGGTCAGATATTGCAGACCCACATCCTGCAGAAATTGCAGCCGGGCACGGATCTCGCGGACGATCTGCTGGGCAATCAGCGCCACGTTCCCTTCCAGACGCAGTTGATTCATGAACTCCAGCGCTTTGCCGATGCTCATGCGGCAGAAATCCATAATGCCGATGCCGCCCACGGTCACTGCCCGGGCAACATCAGAAAGTCTGTCGCCATGGCAGAAAGGGCAGGGTGCCGTGGCCATGCATTCTTCCAGCTCTTTCCGGGCAGCGTCGGACTGGGTCTCCCGATACCGGCGGGAAATGTTGTTCAGGATGCCCTCAAAGGGCTGCTCCAGCACACCCATGCCATTGCCCCGGTTGTATTTCATTTTCAGCTTCTCTCCCCTGGTGCCGTAGAAGATCACATCCAGCGCCTCGTCGGACAGCTCCGACACCGGCGCCGTCAGGGAGAAGTTGTATTTCTGGCTCAGAGCCTCAAAATACATCCGGAAGATGGAATCCGTCCTGGCGCTGTTCCACCCCGATGCCTGAATGGCGCCGTCAAAGATGGATTTGCTCTTGTCCGGGATCACCAGGTCGGGATCCGCGACCAACTGGAAGCCCAGGCCGGTGCAATGGGGGCAAGCACCCGCCGGATTATTGAAGGAGAACATCCGGGGCTCCAGCTCCGTCAGGCTGATACCGCAGTCCTCACAGGCAAAGTTCTGGGAGAAGCTCAATTCCTCCTCCGAGCCGGCGAGGGCGATGGTCACAAGACCGCCGGAACGCTCGCAGGCGGTCTCGATGGAGTCCGTCAGCCGGCGGCGCATCCCCTCTTTCAGCACCAGGCGGTCCACCACCAGCTCAATGTTGTGCTTTTTGTTCTTCTCGCAGGGGATCTGCTCCGTCAGGTCATAGGCGATCCCATCCACCCGTACCCGGGCAAAACCGCCCTTCCGGGCATCCTCAAACACCTTGGCGTGCTCTCCCTTTTTCCCCCGGATCACGGGAGAGAGAACCAGAAACCTGGTTCCGACGCCCAGCGCCTCCACCCGGTCCACAATCTGGTCGATGGTCTGGCGGCGGATCTCCCTGCCGCATTTCGGGCAGTGAGGAATGCCGGCTCTTGCCCAGAGCAGGCGAAGATAGTCATAGATCTCCGTAACGGTTCCCACGGTGGAACGGGGGTTCTTGGAGGTGGTTTTCTGGTCGATGGAGATGGCGGGAGAAAGGCCGTCGATGGAGTCCACATCCGGCTTGTCCATCTGCCCCAAAAACTGCCGGGCATAGGAGCTCAGGCTCTCCACATACCGCCGCTGTCCCTCCGCGAAAATCGTATCAAACGCCAGGCTGGATTTGCCGGAGCCGGACAGCCCCGTGAACACCACCAGCTTATCCCTGGGGATGGTCAGGCTCACATTTTTCAGGTTGTTCTCTCTTGCGCCGCGAATGACGATGCTGTCTTTCATAATGGTAAATACCCGCTTTCCTGTCTCTGGAAGTTGCAACAATTCGATACAGAGTATTATATCACAAAGCCCCGGCTCTTACAAGTATGATTTCAAACATATTTTTGCTTTCTGCGGTCTTCTTGAAACACTGCCCAAAAAATCCTAATTTTTTCCCTGTTCTTTCTCTACTTCCACAGTTGAAATTTTCCCGGATATAATGGTATAATAAGTGTGCGTAGGGAGCGGTCTGTCCGCTCTGAATAAACAGAATAACATAAAGCGAGGAGTTTATCCATGATTTCTTACGGCGATATCAAGGTTTTCTGTGGCAATTCCAACCCCGAATTCGCAAAGACCGTCTGCAAAGAGCTGGGAATCGATCTGGGGCAAAGTGAAGTCCGCACCTTTGCGGACGGCGAGGCCTCCGTATCCCTGCTGGAAACCGTCCGTGAAGCGGACGTATTCCTGATTCAGTCCACCTGCAGCCCCGTAAACGACAACCTGATGGAACTGCTCATCATGTGTGATGCCTGCCGCCGTGCTTCCGCCGGACGGATCACCGCCGTGATCCCCTATTTCGGCTACGCCCGCCAGGATCGCAAGGCAAAGAGCCGCGATCCCATCTCCTCCAAGCTGGTCGCCAACATGATCGTGGCCGCCGGCGCGAACCGTGTGCTTACCATGGATCTCCACGCTGCCCAGATCCAGGGCTTCTTCGACATCCCTGTGGATCATCTGCTTGGCAGCCCCACCTTCGTGAATTACTTCATGGACCGTTTCCCCGAGGATCAGTACGATCACAACAATTTTGTGGTGGTTTCCCCGGACGTGGGCTCCGTTTCCCGTGCCCGTGCCTTTGCCATGAAGGTTCACATGAGCCTTGCCATCATTGACAAGCGCCGTCAAAAGGCTAATGTCTGTGAGGTCATGAACGTCATCGGCGATGTGAAGGACAAGACCTGCATCCTGTATGACGACCTGGTGGATACCGCCGGTTCCCTGTGCAACGCCGCCAAGGCTCTGGTGGAGGTCGGCGGTGCCAAGGAAGTCTACGCCTGCTCCACCCATGGCGTTCTGTCCGGCCCCGCTTATGCCCGGCTGGAGGAAAGCTATATCAAGGAGCTGGTGATCCACAACACCATTCCCCTGTCTGCCGATCATCCCTGCACCAAGATCAAGCAGTTGGATGTGGCGCCCGTGTTTGCCCGTGCCATCGCGCATATTCACGGCGGCACCTCCATTGCCGACCTGTTCTGATCCATGTTCGGCCGCGCAAACGAAGAAAGCTGGCTCATCGTCGGTCTGGGCAATCCCGGCGCCGAATACGAAAAGAGCCGTCACAACTGCGGTTTCCGTGCCATTGACATTCTGGCCCGAAAGCTGGGCTGCCGGATCGACAAGGGCAAGTTCCAGGGGCTGTATACCCAGGTTCGGCACGGGGATAAGAAGCTGCTGCTTCTGAAGCCCCAGACGTATATGAACCTGTCCGGCAGATCCGTACTGGCGCTGTCCGCGTTCTACCGGATCCCACCCCAGCGGATCATTGTCCTGTTTGATGACATTTCCCTGGAGCTGGGTCGGCTCCGCGTCCGTGCCAACGGCTCCGCCGGCGGGCACAACGGGATCAAGTCCATCATCGGCGAGCTGGGCAGCCAGGATTTTCCCCGGGTCAAAATCGGTGTGGGGGCAAAGCCCCACCCGGATTACGACCTGGCGGATTGGGTGCTTTCCACCTTCTCCTCCCAGGAGGAAGCGCTGCTGTCTCCCGCGCTGGAGCGTGCGGCGGACGCCGCGCTGTGCATCATGGAAAAGGGCACCGGCGAAGCCGCCAACCGCTATAACGGCGGTTAATCGAGAATATTGTCGCATTCTACGGAAAGGGGTACCCAAAGTCCCCTTTCCGCATTGCTGCGTGGATCAATTATGAGGTGATCAAATGGAAATGCTTCTATCCCTGCTCCGGCAGATCCCGGAATACCAACAGCTCCTGACCGCCCTGCGGCAGGGGCAGTCTGCCGCTGTCACCGGCGTGGGGCAGATCAACCGCACCCATCTGATTGCAGGGCTGTATGCCCACACGGAGCGCCCGGTGGTGGTCATCTGCCAGGACGACATTGCCGCGCGGCGGATGCAGGAGGAACTGAAATCTTTCCTGTCCGTCACCGCGCCGATCCTGCCCAACCGGGAGCTGACCCTTTATGACACCGCTGTGGTCAGCCGTGCCTGGGAGCAAAAGCGCCTGCGGCAGCTTTTTGATCTGGCGGCGGGAGAAACCAGGCTGCAGATCCTGACCTGGGAAGCGTTGAGCCAGCGCACCATGCCGCGGCAGGTTTTGGAGCGCGCGGCCTTCCGTCTCACCGTTGGGCAGGAATATGAGATGGTTTCCCTGCTTTCCAGGCTGACTTCCTCCGGCTATACCCGCTGCGGCATGGTGGAAGGCCCCGGTCAGTTCGCTGTCCGCGGCGGCATCCTGGATCTGTATTCCCCGGCTGCCGACCGTCCCGTCCGAATGGAGTTTTTCGGTGACGAGCTGGATACCATGGGCTATTTCGACCCCGACACCCAGCGGCGCACGGAAAATGTGGATGAAATCGTCATTTTGCCCGTGGGAGAAACCCAGCCCAGGCTGCACCCGGAGGGGCTGGAGGGCCTGTGCGCCGATCTGCAGTCCATGATCGCCCGTCAGAACCGCAGAAAGAACCCCAACGAGGCCTTGCTCAAAACCCTGACCGCCGATCTGGAAAAATACCGCAACGGGATGCAGAATCCCGCGTCCGACCGGTATATGGCGCTGATCTACCCGGAAATGGCCACCGCGATGGACTATCTGCCGGAGAATGCCCTGCTGGTTGTCTGCGACCAGAGCAACCTCCACCGTGCCGCCAGAGCCAGAACCGAGGAAATGGGTCTGCAGTTGGACAGCCTGCTGCAAAGCGGGCTGGTCGCCGGCGAGCTCTGCGACTATGTGTGCCAGTGGGAGGATTTCTGCGCCGGTCTCGCCGGGAAAACCCTGGTGTATCTGGACACCTTCGCCGGCACCTCCTATCCCGGGGAATGCCCGCCCCAGGTACTGCTTCCCATGGTTGCCAAGCAGTTGCCGGGCTACGGCGGAAGCATGGACACCGCTGCCGCGGATCTGAAGCACTATCAGCGGATGGAATTCCGGTCACTGGTGCTCTGCGGCACCCGGAGGAGAGCGGAAATCCTCCAGGAGATCCTCCGGGAGAAGGACATTTCCGCCTTCCTTTGCATTCCGCTGGACACCATGCCCAACCCCGGTCAGATTCTACTCACCGAGGGGACGCTGCCTTACGGCATGGAATTCCCGGACGCCCGGCTTGCCATCCTGACAGAGGGTCAGTTGATGGCAAAAACGGAAGTCCGTCCCAAAAAGAAGAAAAACGCCACCAACCGGCAGAAGCTCAACGCCTTTACCGACCTCTCTCCCGGCGATCTGGTGGTTCACGAGCACTACGGCATCGGACGCTTCGTTTCCATGGAGCAGATCAAGATCGACGGTGCCGTCAAGGACTATATCAAAATCGCCTACCAGGGCACGGACACCCTGTTTGTGCCTGCCACCCAACTGGATCTGGTCAGCAAGTACATCGGCGGCGGCGGTGAGGATTCTCCGGTCAAGCTGAACAAGATCGGCTCCGATGCCTGGCAGAAGACAAAAGCCAAGGCCCGAAAGGCTGCCAAGGATATGGCAAAGGAGCTGATCCAGCTCTATGCCGCCAGAAAGCGCCAGGAAGGCTATGCCTTCGCGGCGGATTCCCCCTGGCAGACCGAGTTTGAAGACAATTTCCCCTACCCGGAGACCGACGACCAGCTCCGCTGCATCAGCGAGATCAAGGGCGATATGGAATCCCCGACTCCCATGGACCGTCTGCTCTGCGGCGACGTAGGCTTCGGCAAGACGGAGGTCGCGCTTCGCGCGGTGATGAAGGCCGTCATGGACGGCAAGCAGGCCGCGATCCTGGTGCCCACCACCGTCCTTGCCCAGCAGCACTATCAGACCTGTATCTCCCGCTTCCGGGGCTTCCCGGTGAATATCGACGTGCTCAGCCGCTTCCGTTCCCCCGCGGAGCAGAAGCGCACCATTCAGAATCTGCGCTCCGGCGGTGTGGATGTGATCATCGGCACCCACAAGCTGCTGCAGAAGACGGTGGAATTTAAGGATCTGGGGCTTCTGATCGTGGACGAGGAGCAGCGCTTCGGCGTATCCCACAAGGAGCGGCTGAAGGAGATCTCCAAGGGTGTGGATGTGCTGACCCTGTCCGCGACCCCCATTCCCAGGACGCTGAACATGGCACTGTCCGGCATCCGGGATATGTCCACCATCGAAGCGCCGCCCTCCGACCGCTACCCCGTGCAGACCTTCGTCATGGAGCACAGCAACTTCATCATCGACGATGCCATCCGCAGGGAAATCGAGCGGGGCGGTCAGGTCTACTACCTCCACAACCGGGTGGAGACCATCGACCAGTGTGCCTCCGCCCTGCAAAAGCGGATCCCCGGCATTACCGTGGCGGTTGCCCACGGGCAAATGGGGGAGGATGCCCTCAGCGACGTGATGCAGTCCATGGCAGCCGGGGATATTCAGGTGCTGGTCTGCACCACCATCATCGAGACCGGTCTGGACATTCCCAATGTGAACACCCTGATCATCGAAAATGCCGACCGGTTCGGCTTAAGCCAGCTCCACCAGCTCCGGGGCCGGGTGGGCAGATCCACCCGCCATGCCTACGCCTATTTTACCTACAAGCCCGCGAAGGTGCTCTCCGAGGTGGCAGAGAAGCGTCTGTCCGCCATCCGGGACTTCGCGGAGTTCGGCTCCGGCTTCAAAATCGCCATGCGTGACCTGGAGATCCGGGGCGCGGGCAATCTGCTTGGCTCCGAGCAGTCCGGCCACATGATGAGCGTGGGCTACGATATGTACCTGAAGCTGCTGGACGAGGCGGTTCTGGAAGAACGGGGAGAAGCGCCCAAAGCCCCGGATTGCTCCGCCGACCTGAACATCACCGCCAACGTGAGCAAGGAATATGTGGAGCGTGGAGAAGAACGCATGGATCTCTACCGCCGGATGGCAGCCATCCGCTCCGAGCAGGACGCGGATGACCTGCTGGATGAGATCATTGACCGCTACGGTGAGCCGCCCAAGGGCGTGCTGAATCTGATTGATGTGGCGCTGCTCCGGGCAAAAGCCCGGGATTGCGGCATCAGGGACATCAAGCAGAAGGCCGGCGATGTGCTGTTCACCCTGACGGAGCTGAACTTTGAGGCCGTGACCGCCATGTGCGCCTCCTCCGACTACAAAAACCGCATCAGCTTTGTTGCCGCCGCAAAGGAACCCACGCTGCGGCTGAAGCTGGTTTCCGGCGTGGACAGCCTGCGGCAATCCAAGGTTTTTGTGGAAAATTATGGGCAGGTGTGTAAAAAGCTGCAGAACTCTTAAGAATTTCTAATAATTTTCTCCGCGGAAATCCGTTGCATTCCTCCGATTTTGTGGTACTATATTGAAAAGAGATTTTCTCGTGGTTTCGCCCACGTTCAGAACAGGAGATGATTCCCATCGCTAAGAAAGGAAAGTTTTCCCAGCCCAGAAAACGGGCCCAGGAAGTCGATGAGCTGGAGCTGGCATTCCGCCAGGTAACCCAGAACGCCAACCCCGGCTTCAGTTACCGGGCTCCCTCCGGGGAAGCCGGCGATGCCGCGCCCTCCCGCCCCGCATCCGGCAAGCAGCAATCGAAATCCGGCACGGAGCAGCGCGGCGCCGCGTCATCAAAGGCCGCGCCCGCCAAGAAAACCCCCGCCAAGCTGACCCCCGCTGCCGCCCGGAGAAATAAGCAGAAAAAGATCGCTCTCATCAGCTTCGGCATTGTTGCCGCCGTGCTGGTGCTCTCCGTTGGCATTGGCGCCGCGTACTTCATGCGCATGACCGCCGACGACGGCAAGATTTTCAGCAACGTGTTTGCCGCCGGTGTGAACCTGGGCGGTCTGACCCCCGAGCAGGCCTCCACCGCCATCCACAACGCCACCGATTCCACCTACTCCCAGAAGAACCTGACCATTGAGCTGCCGGACCGTACCCTGGTGCTGACGCCGGCGGATACCGGCGTGTTCCTGGACTGCGACAAGCTGGTGGAGGATGCCTATAACTACGGCAGAGTCGGCAGCCGCTGGCAGCAGATGCAGGCAAAGGCCGACGCGACCCTGACCTCCTATACCTTCCCCCTGCTGGATTATCTGCATCTGGACACCGCTTATGTGCAGAATGTGCTTGCCCAGGTCAGCGCGGAGACCACCAGCACCCTGACCCAGCCCTCCGCCGTGGTGGAGGGAACCAGACCCGACCTGTTCGGGGATCCCGACGATCCCGACCAGCCCCACCAGACCTTGGTGATCACCATGGGCACTCCCCAGCGGGTTCTGGATACGGACTCGCTGTACAATCAGATCCTCTCCGCCTACGCCAACAACGATTTTTCCACCATCCGCATGGATTACGCGGTGACGGAACCCGGCACGCTGGATCTGACGCCGGTATATGAGCAATACACCGTGGAGCCCAAGGATGCCATTCTGGACGAGATGACCTATACCACCATCGCCGAGGTGCCCGGTTACGGCTTTGATCTGGAAGCCGCTCAGGCCAAGGTGGATGCCGCGTCCTACGGCGAAGTGATCCGGATTCCCCTGCAGTTTACCTTCCCCGAGGTCACGGAGAAGAGCCTGACGGAGATGCTGTTCCGGGATGTACTGGCCAGCTTCTCCAGCAACCACACCAACGACTCCAACCGCAACACCAACCTGACGCTTGCCTGCAAGGCCATCAACGGCACCATTCTCCGTCCCGGCGAAGTATTTTCCTTCAATGGGGTGGTAGGCCAGCGTACCCCCGAGAAAGGCTACAAGCCCGCGGGCGCCTATGTGGGCGGCAAGAGCGTGGCCGAATACGGCGGCGGTGTCTGCCAGGTGGCCTCCACCATTTACTACTGCACCCTGATGGCGGATCTGGAAGTGGTATCCCGTGCCGAGCATATGTATGTGGTCTCCTATGTCCCCATGGGCATGGACGCGACCATTTATTGGGACACCCTGGACTATAAGTTCAAGAACAACACCGAATACCCCATCCGGATCGACGCGTCAGTCTCCAACGGAAAGGTCAACATCTCCCTGATCGGCACCGAGACCAAGTCCTACAACGTGAAGATGGAGTACGAGGTAATCGAGACCGTCCAGCCCCAGACGAAATACAAGGTTTACCGGGAAAACAACTCCGATGGCTTCAGGAACAACGATGTCATTGATACGCCTTACACCGGCTACACGGTCAAGACCTATATGTGCAAATACGACAAGGAGACTGGCGAGCTGATCTCCAGAACCTATGTGGACACCTCCGTGTACAGCAAGCGTGACAAGCTGATCTGCATCATCGGCGATCCCACTGCACCCACCGATCCCGACGGCAGACCCATTGAAACCACCACGGAGCCCACTACCGAGCCGACCACCGAACCTACTACCGAACCTACTACCGAACCGACCACCGAACCCACCACCGAACCCACCACCGAACCCACCACCACGCCGACCTCTCCTCCTCCCGAGACGGAACCGCCTGCGGGAAGCGAAAGCTGGCAGGATCTCACCGGCATTCCGGCGGCCTGATTCGCGCAAAAAAACTGCTGAAGCAATTTCGCTTCAGCAGTTTCATTTTAGGAAGCTCTGATTCAATTGGCAAGTGCTGACAGCAAGAGATTTTTCTTCAGCCGAAAGGTTCAAAAATGGAGGAATACTGTATGTATTTCCCATTTTTGAAGCTGCACGGATGAAGGAAAAGGTCTGCTGCTCAGCCGCAGACGATTGATTCAGAGGTTCCTTAAGCGTTTTTCATCCGGTCCAGGATCACCAGGCAGCGGAGCAGATCATGGCTGATGTTCAGCTTCCCGCTTCCCTCTCCCTGCAGCGCTCCCGTGTCCAGCATCCGCTGCACCGCGGGTCGTCCCCAGGCGGGAATATCGGCAAGGGTGGGATAGACCCTCTTTTCCAGTTCTGACCGGATCAGCTCCCGGATCTGTTCCGGCGAGGTAGCAGGCTCCTCCGGGTATGGAGGGCGAATGACCATCAGGATCTGATCCTCCGTCCGCAGACGGCGCATCACCGCACCGCCGTTGCTGTCATTTCCCAGGGAGGTATTGCCTTCGATGCAGACAAAATTCCCATCCCTGTCCCGCTCCTCCAACAGTCCCACATGGTCGCCTCTGCCGTCATGATCCCAGTCAAAGATCACGATATCGCCGTATCTTGCCGATTCGGCGGGCACCTGAAGCCCATCCTGTTTTGCCCAGGTCTGGAGCGCCGGCACATAGGCGGTTTTCTTGCCCCGGAAGAAGCATTCGGAGGCATTTGCCAGCCGGAACACATCCCACAGGAACACCACGCACCAGGCATAGCCGCTGCCCGATACCTCTTTCCCGTAATAATGGGTGTTGAAAACGCAGTTATTGCTCCCTGCCGGGCTTTCCTTGATTCCCAGAAAGCCCACAGCCATGTCCATGACGGCTTTCACGCCCATTACGCCACCTCCGGCAATCCCGCCAGGCTGGTCAGCATGGACAGTATCCCTGCCAAAACCGCCGCGCTGCACACCATTGCCCAGTTCACGTCCCCCATGACGACCGCCGTGCCCAGGATCCCCGCAGCCGTCTGGGCAACCGTTCGAACCGCCCGGATCACTGCTGCATGAAACCACTTTTTCCAGTCCATTCCTGATTGCTCCTTTCCAAATCCTCAATTCTGTGGTTGATGACCTTGATTTTTTCCTCCATTACGGGAACCCGGCGGGCAAAATTGTTGTGTTCCCGGACTTCTCTCGTCAGCGCTTCGATCTTGGTGTCTGTCACTGCCTGGGCTGTGGTCAGGGAGGTTTCGATCTTCCGGTTGGATGCCGCGTTGCTGAAGATCACACCGATCAGCGCCAGAACCCCGGTGATCAAGGCCGCTGCTATGGATTCGCTCATGTTTTCACCACCTTTCTCCTTACCCAAAGGAGAAAGGTGGCAGACGGTTGCACGAAAGCGGGCAACGGAACCGTGTCCTCCATTTGTCCACTGCAGGCGCACTCAGTTTCGGTTTTTGTATTTGCCGCAGAATCATTTCCCAAATATTACAGTATATTGTTCTGATTTTTCCGAGAATGAACCAATAATTCCGCAATTATGGCATAAAATAATTTTGAAAACACAAAGCATTTCCCGCACGTCTCTCCATTCCGCGCTATGCGTTTTTGGGTTGTGCATTTTGCACAATGGAATTTGATTTCTTCATCTCAAAATCATCGCATTAACCAACCATGTTCTTTTCTCGCCAACACTTGTATCCCCCTCAAAATCAAATTTCAAAAAAAGTGGTAAAAATGCATAAAAATCTATTGACATTTTTTGAAAATGCGCTAGAATACAAGCAACCTGCTTTTTCGTGAAAAAAGCCAAAAAAACAAGGAGAGATGAAAAATGAAAAAACTGATTGCTTTATTGCTGGCCATTTCCATGGTTCTCACATTCGCTGCCTGCGGCGCGAAGAAAGACAAGTTCGTCGTCGGCATCTGCCAGTTGGTGCAGCACCCCGCCCTGGACGAGGCCACCAGAGGCTTTAAGGAAGCGCTGGTTGCCGCTCTGGGCGACAAGGTCGAGTTCGACGAGCAGAACGCCTCCAACGACATTCCCGCCTGCGCTACCATCGTCAACAGCTTCGTTTCCAAGAATGTTGACCTGATCATGGCGAACGCTACCCCCGCTCTGCAGGCCGCCGCTGCCGCTACCACCGAGATCCCCATCCTGGGCACCTCCGTCACCGAATACGGCGTGGCGCTGAACATTGAGAACTTCAACGGCACCGTGGGCGGCAATGTTTCCGGTACATCCGACCTGGCTCCTCTCGACCAGCAGGCCAATATGCTGGTAAGCCTGTTCCCCGAGGCAAAGACCGTGGGCCTTCTCTACTGCTCCGCGGAAGCCAACTCCCTGTACCAGGTCAACGTGGTCAAAGCGGAACTGGAGGCCAAGGGCATCACCGCCAACCTGTTCCCCTTCTCCGATTCCAACGACATGGCGGCTGTTGCCACCGCTGCCTGCGTTGACTCCGATGTGATCTACGTTCCCACCGACAACACCGTTGCTTCCTCCACCGACATCCTTTACGGCGTGACCAAGGAAGCCAAGGTTCCCGTCATTGCAGGTGAGGAGGGCATCTGCGCCGGCTGCGGCGTCGCGTCCCTGACCATCAGCTACTACGACCTGGGCTGGAAGACCGGCGAGATGGCCGCCCAGATCCTGAAGGGTGAGGCCAACATCTCCGAGATGGCCATTGCCTACGCCCCCAACTTCACCAAGAAGTACAACCCCGAAATCTGCAAGGATATGGGCGTTACCGTACCTGACGACTACATTCCCATCGGCTAATCAATGAATCACACTGAAATCCGGGCAGGATTCTGTCCGGATTTTCAGTCTGCACGAGGTATAATCATGAGTATTATGACATTTCTGAATGCCATGCCCGGTGCCATTGCCCAGGGCATGATCTGGGGCATCATGGCCATCGGCGTGTACATCACCTACAAGGTGCTGGACATTGCCGACCTGTCCGTGGACGGCTCCATCTGCACCGGCGGCGCCGTGTGTGCCATGATGATGATTGCGGGTTACAGCGTCCCCGTTTCCATGCTGGCCGCTTTGGCGGCGGGTATGCTGGCGGGACTTGCCACCGGCATCTTCCATGTGTTCATGGGTATCCCCGCGATCCTCGCCGGTATTCTGACCCAGCTTTCCCTGTACTCCATCAACCTGAAGATCATGGGGCAGGCCAACCAGGGTCTTTCCGCCAGAAACTATCCTGTCCTGGTTTCCATGCAGTTCCTGCGCCGCGCCAATCCCCTGGAAAACACCATCTTTGTCATTGTCCTGTTTGTGGTGGTGATCATCGCGATCCTGTATTGGTTCTTCGGCACTGAGCTGGGCTGCAGCATCCGTGCCACCGGCAACAACGAGCATATGTCCCGGGCCCAGGGCATCAACACCAACC
Organism: Faecousia sp.; assembly: GCA_051867435.1. Lineage (GTDB taxonomy): Bacteria > Bacillota > Clostridia > Oscillospirales > Oscillospiraceae > Faecousia. Next base: position 3,434 of record JBJDYP010000079.1, on the reverse strand, counting down.
TGAACAAGATCATCGGTCTGGTACTGTCCAACGGCATCGTGGCCTTCTCCGGCGCGCTGCTGACCCAGTACCAGGGCTTCGCGGACGTGAGCATGGGCCGTGGCGCTATCGTGGTCGGACTGGCAGCCGTGATCATCGGTCACGCGCTGTTCGGCAAGCTGCTGCGCCACAATTTTGCCCTGCGTCTGCTCCAGGTCATTTTGGGCGGCATCGTGTACTACGTTGTCTACCAGACCGTCATTCTCGTGGGTCTGGATCCCGATCTTCTCAAGATGCTGTCCGCCATTGTGGTCGCCATCTTCCTGGCGATCCCCTTCTGGAAAAAGAAGTATTTTTCCAAAAAGCATCTGGGGAAAGGAGTGAAGACCAATGCTTGAGCTGAAAAACATCACGAAGATCTTCAACCCCGGTACCGTCAATGAAAAAGTCGCTCTCAACGACCTTTCTCTGACCCTGGAGGACGGGGATTTCGTCACGGTGATCGGCGGCAACGGTGCCGGCAAGAGCACCATGCTCAACGCCATTTCCGGCGTTTGGAAGCCCGATGACGGGCAGATCCTCATTGACGGCATGGATGTGACCTCCATGCCCGAGTACAGGCGGGCCAAGTTCCTGGGCAGGGTGTTCCAGGATCCCATGATGGGCACCGCCGCGGGCATGGGTATTGACGAGAACCTGGCGCTGGCATCCCGCCGGGGTCAGCGCCGTGGGCTGAAATGGGGCATCTCCAAGGCCGAGCGTGAGCGTTACCGCCAGCTTCTCCAGACTCTGGGGCTGGGTCTGGAAGACCGCATGAGCACCAAGGTCGGCCTGCTGTCCGGCGGTCAGCGCCAGGCCGTCACGCTGCTGATGGCTTCCCTGCAGCAGCCCAGACTGCTGCTGCTGGACGAGCACACCGCCGCGCTGGATCCCAAAACCGCCGCCAAGGTGCTGGAGATCTCCGACCAGATCATCGAAGCCAACCACCTGACCGCCCTGATGGTCACCCACAATATGCACGACGCCATTGCCCACGGCAACCGGCTGATCATGATGCACAACGGCAGGATCATTCTGGACATCTCCGGCGAGGAAAAGAAAAAGCTGACGGTGGAGCAGCTTCTTGCCCAGTTCAGCAAGGTATCCGGCGAGGCCTTTGCCAACGACCGGGCACTTCTCACCTAATCTCTCTTTACAAATAAAAAGTCGGTGGAGGGTATCCTCCACCGATTCTTTTTGCTTGTTTTTTACTTTTCCAGTGCGTAGAAAGCGCCAAGGATCTCGTCCGTGGCATCCTCTCCCAGGATGCTGACCGAGATGACGGCCATGTAGTTGCCCGCCTTGAAGCAGACGAGCTGCTCATATAAGGGGTATCCGTTGTACTGACCGACAATCCTGATCGCCGTCCGTTCCTCACCGGCAAACGTGCAGGTCGTTTTCTCCAACTGAATGTCCGTGAATCCCATGCTTTCCAGCGCGGGCGTAAGCTTAGGCATGGCGTGATCCGCATATTCGCTGGGGCTCAGCAGTGAGCCGTAAAGCAGGCCAAGGTTTTCCATGTTGACGTTAATGGTAGCGCCGGTATCCACATTCTGCGCGAACATATCGTAGATCGAAGATGCATCTTCCAGTTCTTCAGCCAGATTCTCGTCCAGCGCATCCGCAGTGAGCTGATTGAGCTGAAGAATCTCCTCATCGGTATAATACACCCAGTTTTCGTCCAGCGTGCAGCCAATTCCGATAAACTTGTTCTCGTAGGTGCCACCGGAAGTAGATCCCAGCGAAAAATCGGTCTCGGTGGGATTGTTCGAAACCTGGCCTCTCAGATCGTCCTTGTCCGCGCAGGCAGTTACGCACAGGATCATTGCTAGTACCAGTATCATTGCCAGCAGTTTTCTCATTTCCTTTTCTCCTTTTCCATGTTTCTCTTGAATCCAAAAGGGTTTGGGATCATGATACCGTAAAACCGATTGATCGCAATATTTCCCGATTTTCGGCATGAATCCAATCTCCCTTCCAGCAATATTATTTCATACCGGATCCGGTTTGTCAACACAATAGATTCCATCGGGGTATCATCCATTTGGGCAGAGGGTGAGGGATTCCTTTTTTCCGAAAACCGTCAAAAAACGCCGTGGTGCATCCACGGCGTTTTTTAAGTTCCAATCCCTGCGGACTTATTTCTCCAGTGCGTAGAACCCGGAAAGCATCCCATCCGTCTCTTCCCTGTCATTGCTTTGCGCCAGAACCATCACCATATGGTCTTCCACGGCAATAAGGATCATTTTTTCATAGTATTCATATCCGTTGTAGCGGAACACCACATCCACGGCAGAGCGATCCTGCCCGGCAAAGGCGCAGGTACTCCTGGAAGTCTCAATGTCCGTAATGCCGTCCGCTGCCCTTGCCTGGGTGATATAGGGGAGGATCATCTCCGCGTATTCATCCCCGGTCATCCGCTTGCCGTACTTCTCTGCCATATTTTCCGCAAGGACGAAGATGCTGCCGGCGCTGCCTGCCTCCTGGGCATAAAAATCCAGGGTCAGATCATCCAGCCGTCCGGCTGCCTCACTGTCGAATGCTTCCACATAGTTTTTCAGCAGCGGGCGGAAGGTTTTCTCCGAATAGGTCATGCCGCCGTCCTTCAGCGTGTAGCCAATGCCGAGAGATTCGTTCCGGTATTCGTAGCCCTTTACCGAGCCGGTTGCGAAGCCAAGGTAGGGCGGCTCCGTCTCCTGGGTTCCGGAAGCTATGGTCCCTGGATTGGGGTTTTCCGTATCGTCTTTGTCCGTGCAGGCGGCAAGGCACAGCAGCATCGCCAGCGCAAGCAGAATTGTCATCCGTCTTTTCATGTTTTTTCTCCTTTTTCATCCGTTTCGGCGGTTTTCGCCTGGAATAAAATGATTATACCAGCTTTATCCCCCATCCACAAGTCCCAATTGCAAAAACTAGATGCCGGAAAGTAACCAAAGGTCACAGAATTGAGGTAAGCGTAAGCAAAAGCAGTGTGGCCGCTCTGTTCGGCAAACCGGAATTTGGCGATTAGGGAAACCCTTTTAGTATCGCTTGAACAACCGAATGAAATGTTGCTTTCGTGGCAAGTTTGCAGAGAAGATAACCAAACACGCACATGGCAATTGATATAACGTCCGGGATAAAGCTGTCCAGAATAGAAGCGGCTGCGAGTATGAGGCGGAATACCTCCATCATTAACAAAAAGCTGAACCATAACGACATAAAAATACGAACAAACTTTACTGGCTGTCCAGTTATATGTAGCAGAGTATAATCTTCATGGCGGGAAACAACCACATCAATTTCCGGAACAAAAGAATTCATATACGGCATATTGTGGAATGTCGGTTTTAAGAAGCAGCCAGAATCCCGCTGCTGATATGTATAGGGCAACACCGCATAAATGCCAAAATCCGCATTATACAGCGGGTGCCAAATAA
>JBJDYP010000078.1:0-28924 GCA_051867435.1 Faecousia sp. | reverse complement strand
CCTCGGTGACGCCGATCTGGGTCTTGAACATCAGGTTGAACTTGCGGATGGGGGTAAAGTGGTGCTTGCCGCAGTTGGGGCAGACCACATCCTCATGTTCGGCAACGAAGGCGTCCATTTCCTCAAAGCTCATGGCATCCACATTGACACCCTTGCCGGATTCGGCGGACTCGATCAGCTTGTCCGCTCTCTGACGGGAGCCGCAGCCCTTGCAGTCCACCAGGGGATCGGAGAAGTTGCCCACATGACCGGTGGTGACCCAGGTGGTGGGGTTCATGAGAATGGCGGCATCCAGCCCCACGTTGTAGGGGGATTCCTGCACAAACTTCTTCAGCCATGCCTTCTTCACGTTGTTCTTGAACTCCGCGCCCAGAGGGCCGTAGTCCCAGGCGTTGGCAAGACCGCCGTAGATCTCGGAGCCGGAGTAGACATAGCCCCGGTTCTTGCAGAGATTCACGATCATATCCAGGGTTTTTTCGCTGTTTTTCATAGTAAATCCTCCATTTGGATATTATTCTTCATATTCACCCAGATCCTTCGCCATCATGGCATGGATCCGGTTGCCCAGCTCCACGGTGGGAATGCCGGCAAATTCCCCGGGCTGGATCACATCCAGCAGGTGCATTTCGACCCGGGTGCGCTTCAGCCGCCTGGCGTTTCCGAACACATACTGCGTATTGTGCAGCGTGCAGACCACGACGGGCACCTTTGCCTTCTGGGCAATCTTGAACACACCGTGCCGGAAATTCTGGAACCTGCCGTCCACGCTGGTATAGCCCTCGGGGAATACGGCAACGCTTGCCTTGTCGGTTTTCAGAATGTCCACGCACTTGAGGATGGTCTTCAGCGCCTCCCGGTCGTTCTCCCGGTTGATCATCTGGCAGAGGATGCGGTGCATGATCTTGCCCACGATGAACATATCCCGGTTCTCCCGTTTGGAGATGAATGCCAACTGGCTGTCCCGGAAGCAGTGCAGCAGCACCACGGGATCTATGTCGCTGAGGTGGTTGCACACCAGCAGGAACCGCCCGTCCCCGGGGGTCTTTTCCAGACCGGTGGCATGGACGGTGGTCTGCAGGATGAACAGAACGGCGGGAATATACCACCGCAGCAACCTGCGGAAGAAGGGGCTGTCCTCCTCACCCTGGGGCTGGTCCAGATCCACGGTGGAGCAGATGAGCCACAGGATCAAAAACGCCAGAACGAGCAGCAATACGAACAGCAGCAGGAAGCCGCCGGGCAGAATGGCAAGCCACCACATTGTCTCAAAACTGCCGGTCAGCGCGCAGAGGGCGAAAGCTCCGGCGGCGGAGAGAATGGAAATCAGCGCAATGAGCATAAAAACGCCTCCGATAATCAGTTCTAACCATTATAGCGCATCAGAGCCAAACAGACAAGGGCTTTTTTTGCTTCCCTACTGGATTTCTATAAAAAATCTGATATAATGGGAAAAAGATAATGGGTGTGGTATGCGCTTTGCGGGCTGCTCCCGCGGAAAAATCCCATTCAGTGGCACCAGACTACCAAATTCCTACGTCATTGCGAGCCAGTCAGCAGACTGGCGTGGCAATCCGTTCTCCTAATAGGGAACCATCGACAACCGACACGGTAATGGGATTCGGATTCGTGACATGGTTCCGGCGGGGAACCGGCACAAAGCACCCAAAGGAGTACTGTCTATGAAGAAAAATCGAATCTGGGAACTGGATGCCTTCCGGGGGCTGTGCCTGATCGGTATGGTGATCGTCCATGGGATCTATGATGTGGTGGAGCTGTACGGTCTGATCCCCTGGCAGTATCCGCCGGTGTTTCTCGCGGTCAGGGACTGGGGCGGGGTGCTGTTTCTGCTGCTGTCCGGCATCTGCGTCACCCTGGGCTCCAGAAACCTGCGCCGGGGCGTCCTGGTGTTCGGGGCAGGGATGCTGGTGACCCTGGTCACTTTCGCCATGGAGCGGCTTGGCTTCGTGGGCAGCGGCTTTACCATCTGGTTCGGCGTGCTGCACTGCCTGGGGCTGTGCATGATGGCCTGGTCCCTGTTCCGCGCCCTGCCCGGTTCCGTGCTGACGGCGCTGGGGGTGGGGATCGTGGCTCTGGGACTGGTGATGGGCGGCATGGCGGTGGATTTTCCCTGGCTGATCCCCCTGGGCCTGTGCCCGGCAACCTATTCCAGCGCGGATTACTTCCCGCTGCTGCCCAACCTGGGCTTTTTCCTGCTGGGCGCGGCTGCCGGACGGCGGCTGTACCGGGAAAAGACCACCCTGTTCCCCAAGGTCAATGAAAACAGCCTGCCCATCCGCTTCCTGACCGGCTGCGGCAAGCTGTCCCTCTGGATCTACCTGCTCCACCAGGTGGTGCTGTGCGCCGTGCTGGAGCTGATTACCATTCTGATGAGGATGTGATGAGATGAAGGACATGAAAAAATACCAACTGCCGCTTCTCTGGGCGGTGAGCATCGGCACCGGGCTTCTCTGTGCCTGGCTCCAGAGGCTGATTCTCACCCGGGGTGTGGACGAAAACGGCTTTTTCCTCCGGGGCAATCCCCTGGTGGCGGTGCAGTGGATCCTCTGTGCCGCCGGGGTCGCCGGACTGTTCCTGCTGACCCGGGGCAACCCGGAGCAGGGAAAATACCGGGAGCATTTTCCGAAATCCGTCCTGCTGGGGATGCTGCACTGCGCCGCCGGTGTGCTGCTGTTTCTGTCCAGTCTGGGGGATATGCTGGGCCGTCCCACAGGGATCGCGGCGCTGGCCTGCTGGGTGGGCGTGGCGGCTGCCATGGGCACCGTGTTCTGCGGCGTGTGCCGGATCCTGGATCTGCGTCCTTCCCTGATCTTCCACTGTCTGCTGTGCGTCTGCTTCATCCTGCGGCTGGTGAACCACTACCGGGGCTGGAGCAGCGACCCCCAGATTCAGGACTACTGCTTCCTGCTTCTGGCGGATATCTGCCTGATGCTGGCTGCCTGCAGCCGTGCCTGCATGGACGCGGAGATGGGCAAGCCCCGGAATCTGCAGTTTTTCCTGTCCTGCGCGCTGCTGTTCTGCATCATCGGCTTCAGCGCCGGAGAGGGACTGCTGTTCCGTGTGGCGGGCTGCCTGTGGGCAATCTCCAATTTCAGCATGATTTCCTATCAGCCCGAGCTGTCCTTCGGAAAGAAGGCCGGGCACCATGAATAACCCGACTCTTCCCCGCCATATCCGGGAGCTGATGACCCGGCTGGAACAGGCGGGGTACGAAGCCTGGGCGGTGGGCGGCTGTGTGCGGGATGCCGCCATGGGACGATTGCCCCACGATTATGATCTCTGCACCGACGCGCTGCCGGAGCAGACGGAGGCGGTGTTCGCCGGGTTTCCCCTGCTGCTGTCGGGCAAAAAGCACGGCACCGTCACGGTGCTGCTGCCGGAAGGGCCGGTGGAGATCACAACCTACCGCACCGAGGGGGATTACGCCGACCACCGGCATCCCGGCTGGGTGAAATTCGTCACCGGCATCCGGGAGGATCTGGCGCGCCGGGATTTCACCGTCAATGCCATGGCCTTTCACCCGGAACGGGGGTTCCTGGATCCCTTCGGCGGGCTGGAGGATCTGAAAAACGGGGTGCTTCGCACCGTAGGTGATCCGGAGCAGCGGTTCCGGGAGGACGCGCTGCGGATCCTGCGGGGGGTGCGCTTCGCGGTGCGCTACGGTCTGACCCCGGAGGAGGGGACACGGCAGGCCATGAACCGGCTGGTGCCGCTGATGGAGGAGCTGGCGGCGGAGCGGGTGTTCGCGGAGCTGTGCCGGATCCTGCCGGGGATCCACGCTTCGGAATTGACCGGGTTTGCCCCGGTGATCACCGGGGTGATCCCGGAGCTGGCGGCTGCCGTGGGCTTTGACCAGCGCAGCCCCTACCATGATTTTGACCTTTATACCCACATTGCCCATGTGGTGGCGGGGGTGCCGGAGAGCCTGCCTCTGCGGTTTGCCGCGCTGCTCCATGATGTGGGCAAGCCCACGGTGTTTACGGTGGATGAAACCGGGCGGGGCCACTTTTTCGGTCACGCGGAGGTGGGCGCGGACATGGCCGACCAAATTCTCCGGCGGCTGAAGGCACCCACCAGACTCCGGGAGCAGACGGTGTTTCTGATCCGGCACCACATGACCGTGCCCGGCCCGGACAAGAAGCTGCTCCGCCGGTGGGTCAGCCGCTGGGGCGCGGAAAATGCCCGGCTGCTTCTGCGGCTCCAGCGGGCAGACCGCTGCGGCAAGGGCACGCCCTTTGACGAGGATCTGCGGTATTTTGACGCGGTGGAAGCCCTGCTGGAGCAGGTCATCGGGGAAAGCGCCTGCCTGACCCTGCGGGATCTGGCGATCTCGGGACGGGATCTGCTGGATATGGGCTATCCTTCGGGCAAAGCCCTGGGGGAGTGCCTGCGCCGGCTGCTGGACGAGGTGCTGGCGGAGAAGCTTCCCAATGACCGGGCAGCCCTGCTGCGAAAAGCGGAAGAACTGAAAAATTTTTTTGAAATTCTGTAGCAAACGAAAACCGTTCCATAGTATACAGTCGAGGAGGGAGGAGATGCTCCGGTGGAGGACAAAGCAATCATTGCCCTGTTCTTTGCCAGATCCGAGCGGGCCATCGAAGAACTGAACGGAAAATACGGCAAGGTATTCACCGCACTGGCAAACCGGATTCTGAACGATCCCCAGGATGCCGAGGAATGCGTCAGCGATGCCTACCTCGGCGCGTGGAACACCATTCCGCCCCAGAACCCCGACCCGCTGCTGACCTATGTCTGCCGGATCCTGCGCAACCGTTGCATTGCCCGCTACCACGCCAATACCGCCCAAAAGCGCAACAGCATCTATGATGTGGCGCTGGAGGAGCTGGAGGAGACCCTGGCGTCCGCTTCCCGTGTGGAGGAGACCCTGGAGACCCGGGAGCTGACGGCGCTGATCCAGCGGTTTTTGGACCGGCAGTCCCGGGAGGATCGGGTGATCTTCCTGCGGCGGTACTACTACGCCGAGCCTTACGGCGAGATCGCGAAGCGTGTGGGGCTGACGGAGAAAAATGTGTCGGTGCGTCTTTCCCGGATCCGCGGCAAGCTGCGGAGCTTCCTCAAAGAGAAGGAGGTAATCGCATGAGAGCAGAAACCTTTTCTGCCGCTCTGGGGGAGATCGACGACCGTTATCTGGCGGAAGCGGAAACCTGCCTGCCCCAAAAACGGGTGATCCCCTGGAAAGCCCTGTGCTGCGCGGCGGCCTGCCTGGCGCTGATCGCGTCGGTGCTGCTGCCCAATTTCGGCGGCGCGCCCGGTGTGCGCCTTGGGGATACCGTCCTCACGGGGCAACCGGTGCCCGTGGCTCCGGCAGCCCGGGGTGTCATGCTGGCGATGGTGAACCCAAGCCTGGATGTGACCCTGGAAATTACCGCGCCGAAAGGCACGGTGATCACCGCGGAGGCCGGAGAGCTCCGGCTGCTTGACCCGGAAACCGGAGAAGTGACCGGCTCCGGCACGGCGGTGCCCCTGCCCGGAGATTGCGTGGTCTGCTGGTGCATAACCGCCGCGGATCCCGGGGAAACCTATATGGCGGTCATCGGGGAAGGAGCCCGAAGCCGCCGCCTGACCCTGCAATATGACAGTGAAACCCAAATCTGGATGATTTTCTGCGAATGAATCCGGAAAAAATGACTTAGGAGGAAATGAAAATGAAAAAGTTTATCGCAATTGTCCTGGCTCTGACCCTGGTGTGCGCCCTGTGCGCCTGCACCCAGACACCCGAGGAGACCAAACCCCAGCAGACCGAGCCCCAGCAGACCACTGAGCCTCAGCAGACCACCGAGCCTCAGCAGACCACCGAGCCGCAGGGCAACGTGACTGCCCAGTCCCCTGCCCAGTCCTTCCTGACCCTGTTCCGGGACATCATGGCTGCGGGCGGCGCCGACAAGACCGCTGAGGAGATTGCCACCGAGCTGTGTGCCGCCGAGTGGATTCCCTTTATGAGCGGCAGCATGGTGGTGGAGCCCGGCTACCTGGGCGGCTTTACCACTGAGGTGGACGGCTTTGCGGAAGGCGCTATGTTTGGCCCCATGATTGGTTCCATCCCCTGCATCGGCTACATCTTCCGCCTGGAAGACGGCGCGGATGTGGATGCGTTTGTGGCAAATCTGAAGGAAACCTCCGACCTGCGCTGGAACATCTGCACCCAGGCGGACGAGATGGTGTGCGAGAATGTGGGCAATACCGTGTTCTTCGTCATGGCACCCGCTTCCTTCGCTGAGTAAAATCCTGCAGATACGGCGAGGGGCTGTCTCACCAGGGAGAGACAGCCCCTTCGGCGCATCAAAAGTGAAAACCAGCTTATGCCAGAGTCTTCCCCGGAAGGAGAAATGTTCATCATTCTGAGTTCCATAAGCCTCCCCTGTGTAAGGGGAGGTGGCAAAAATTCTTTGATTTTTGCCGGAGGGGTTGTCAAAGCAGGCTGTTTTACTAATAAATTGTTCGAAAAAGTCAATTCCTCAGTCAGCTTCGCTGCCAGCTCCCTTTACACAAGGGAGCCTTGGGGCGCTGTAAGCGCCGGTGCATAAATAGGGTTTATTGACAGCTTGGAGGGGCTGTTTCCCGGGGACACCGGGATTCTACCTTCCATCCGATCGGAGGCAAGACCATGCTTTTTTCCAGTATTCCTTTTTTATATTATTTCCTGCCCGCTGTGGTGCTTGTGTACCTGGCGGCGCCCAAAAAGCTGAAAAACGCGGTGCTTCTGCTTGCCAGCCTGGTGTTCTATGCCTGGGGTGAGCGGAAGCTGGTGGTGCTGTTCGCTGCCACCATCTTCCTGGGCTGGCTGCTGGGACTACTCATCGAGAAGGCACCCACCAGGGGCTGGAAACGGCTGTTTCTCATATTGTCCCTGGGGATCGACCTGGGACTTTTGGGCTATTTCAAGTACACGGACTTCTTTATTTCCAGCATCAACGGGATGCTGGGGCTGTCCATCCCCCTGCTGCGGATCGCCCTGCCCATCGGCATCAGCTTCTACACCTTCCAGATCCTGAGCTACACCGTGGATGTATACCGGGGAGCTGTGCCCGCCCAGAAAAACCTGGTCAGCTTCGGCGCCTATGTTGCCCTGTTTCCCCAGTTGATCGCGGGCCCCATTGTCCGTTACGCGGATATTGCGGAGCAGCTCCAAAACCGCACCCACAGCGTGTCCGGCGTGGCAGAGGGCATCCGCCGGTTTTTGATCGGTCTGGGCAAAAAGGTGCTGATCGCCAATGTGATGGGCGAAATTTGCACCCATTTCCGTGCCACGGCGGATCCCTCCGTGCTGTACTACTGGCTGTATGCCCTGGGATTTATGCTCCAGATCTACTTTGACTTCTCCGGCTACAGCGACATGGCCATCGGACTGGGCAAAATGTTCGGCTTTGATTTCATGGAGAATTTCCGCTACCCCTACATCTCCGGCAGCATCACGGAATTCTGGCGCAGGTGGCACATTTCCCTGGGCTCCTGGTTCCGGGACTATGTGTATATCCCCCTGGGCGGCAACCGCTGCGGCAGGGCACGGCAGCTTTTCAACATCGCCGTGGTGTGGATGCTCACGGGACTGTGGCACGGCGCGGCATGGAACTTCGTCCTCTGGGGCGTGTTCTACGCGCTGCTGCTGACGGTGGAAAAGCTGGGGTTCAAGAAATGGCTGGACAGGCACAAGGCGGTGGGCCATGGGTATGTGCTGCTGGCGGTGCTGCTGGGCTTCGTGCTGTTCAATGCGGAGAGTCTGTCCGGCGCGGTTTCCGATGTGGCGGGATTGTTTGCCTTCGGCAGGCTGCCCCTTGCCTCCCCGGAAGCGGTCTACTACCTGAGAAGCTACGGCTTTGTGCTGCTGATCGCGGTGCTGGGGGCGACGCCGCTGCCCGGACTGCTGGTTCGGAAGGCGCAGCAGACCGGCTGGGGTGAGAAGCTCCTGACCTTCGCGGAGCCGGCAGCACTGGTAGCGATTCTGCTGGTGGTGACCGCCTATCTGGTGGACGGATCCTTCAACCCGTTCCTGTATTTCCGCTTCTAAAGGAGGAAACCACCGTGAAAAATGTGAAAAACATCCTCTTGATCACCCTTTCCTCCCTGGTGATCTTCGGCTTTCTGGCGTTCAGCCTGCTGAAAACCCCGGAGGAATACTCCCTGTCCGAGCGCCGCACCCTGGCGCGGATGCCGGATATTACCCTGGAGGAGCTGTCCAACGGCAGGTTCATGACCCGGTTTGAGGAATATACCCAGGATCAGTTCCCCCTGCGGGACAGCTTCCGCAGCCTGAAGGCCAATGTGCTGCGCACTGTGTTCCGGCAGAAGGACAACCATGGCTTGTACCTGCTGGAGGGCTACCTGTCCAAGCTGGAGTACCCGGAAAACACCGCCCGGCTGGCACAATCCGGGCAGACGCTGCAGCAGATCCGGGACACCTATCTGGCGGGCACGGACTGCAGGCTGTACCTGTCCGTGGTGCCGGACAAGAACTACTTCCTGGCACCTTTGGGAGGCTATCCCACCCTGGATTACGGCGCTCTGGTGGGGGAGCTGCGGGAGCGGCTGCCGGAAGCGCACTACCTGGACATTTTCGGCTGCCTGTCTCTGGAGGACTACTACCTGACCGACCAGCACTGGAAACAGGAGCGCATCATCCCGGTGGCACAGGCCATCGCCGGAGGCATGGGCGCGGTGATCGACACGAATTTAACGAAGGTGGAGCTGGATGTGCCCTTCTACGGCGCGTATTACGGGCAGGCGGCGCTGTCCGTACAGCCGGACGAATTGTGCTACCTGACCAATGAAACGCTGGAGGGCTGCACCGTCACCAGCTACAACACCGGCAAGCCGAAACCGGCACCGATGTACGATCTGGAAAAGGCCCGGGGCAGGGATCCCTATGAGATGTTCCTCTGCGGGTCGGATCCCCTGGTGGTCATCGAGAATCCCAACGCGGCAACGGACCGGGAGCTGGTGGTGTTCCGGGACTCCTTCGGAAGCACCCTGGTGCCCCTGCTGTCCTCCGGCTACGCCAAAATCACGCTGGTGGATCTGCGGTATATCAACAGCTCCATGCTGGGTTCCTTTATCCAATTTGAAAATCAGGACGTGCTGTTTCTGTACAGTACGCTGGTGCTGAACAATACCATTTCCATGTAACACCGCCGCCCACAGGCTGCCGCCTGTGGGCGGCTTGCCGCAAACCCGGTTCCCGAAAGGGAATTATTGGGAAATGGGCTTTTCTTAATAATTATTTAGGTTCCGTTTATTGTGTATTAATGGTTATATGATAAAATGCAGAAAAACAGGATTGGAGGCTCCATGATGCCGCAGGCAAATTCGTTTCGCTTCCGCCGGGGGGATCTTCTGGCGGTCGCGTTTGTTGTGTTATGCGCCATTGCCCTGAGCGTGGGGCTTTGGATGAACAGGGGACATTCGGACGCGGTGATGGCGCAGATTTACCGGGACGGGAAACTGATCGAAGAGATCCCCCTCACCGGGAACCGAACCCTGACGGTCACGGGCAGCTATACCAACGTCATCACCGTGGCGGACGGGAAAATTGCCATTACCTCCACGGACTGCCCCGGCGAGGATTGCCGGCACACAGGCTGGATCGCCGAGGCTGGACGCAGCATCGTCTGCCTGCCCAACCGGCTGGAGATCCGTCTGGTGGGCGACGGCGGTGTGGACGCGGTGGTGGGGTGAGCATATGACGAAGACCAAACAGCTTGCCCTTTCCGCCGTCCTGGTGGCAATGGCGTTGGGACTGTCCTACCTGGAGCGGTTCCTTCCCCTGCAGCTTCTGATCCCCCTGCCCGGGGTGAAGCTGGGGCTTGCCAACATCGTGACCATGATGGCGCTGTATTTTCTCAGCGGCAAAATCACCTTTTCCGTCCTGGTGGTTCGCTGCCTGCTGGGCAGCGTCTTCGGCGGCGGTGTCACCGCTCTTGCCATGTCCCTCACCGGCGGACTGTTCGCCTTTGCCGCCATGGCGCTGGCGAAGAAGCTCCCCTTCCTTTCCGTTTTCGGCGTCAGCATTCTGGGCGCCGCTGCCCACAACCTCGGGCAGGTCTGTGCCGCTGCCGCATTGCTGTACTCCGGCTATACCTTTGCCTACCTGCCCTTCCTGCTGCTGCTGTCCATCCCCTCCGGCCTGCTGACCGGAACCATATCGGCGGCGGCCTTCCGAACCCTGGGTTCGGTCTTTCCCACGGCTGTAACCATTTCATCCCATGGGATGAAATGATGCAGATACATCAAAATTTGGAGGAAAACATATGAAAACCAAGAGAATCCTTTCTCTGCTGCTGGTGCTGAGCCTGTTGGCAGCCCTGCTTGCCGGGTGCAGCAGCCAGATCGTTGTTTCCGGCGACCCCACCAACCCCAGCGCTCCCGCTCCCACCGGCGGTCAGGGCAACACCGAGCCGGGCGCTGTCCCTGTGAAGACCGGCCTGTCCGTGATCACCTCCGTCAGCGGCTCCAAGAGCGCTACCGCGGATGGCGACGGCAAGGCCCAGGCGGAAATCACCCTGGTCGCCGTTACCGTGGATGACAACGGTGTCATCGACCACTGCGTCATCGACATGATCCAGGCCAAGATCGGCTTCTCCGCGGAAGGCGTTCTGACCACCGACACTGCCACCACCTTTGCCGGCAAGAACGAGCTGGGTGACGATTATGGCATGAAGAAGGCCAGCTCCATCGGCGCGGAGTGGTATGAGCAGGCTGCCGCCATGGCCGCCTATGTGGAAGGCAAGACCCTGGACGAGGTGAAGAACATCGCCGTTGACGAAAGCGGCAAGGCCACCGATGCCGATCTGGCTGCTTCCGTGACTCTGTCCGTCGGCAACTTCCTGACCGGCATTGAGGATGCCGTGAACAACGCTGCCCACCTGGGCGCGCAGAAGGGCGACGTGCTGAAGCTCACCTCCTTCACCACCATGTCCAAGAGCAAGGATGCCGGCGCTGACGGCGACGGCCAGGCACAGGCCTACGCCAATGTGGCTGCCCTGACCCTCAACGGTGAGACCATCACCTCCTGCTCCATCAATGCCGTGCAGGCAACCGTGAAGTTCGACACCACCGGCACCATCACCAGCGATACCACCGCTGCCGTTGCCAGCAAGAACGAGCTGGGTGACGAGTATGGCATGAAGAAGGCCAGCTCCATCGGCGCGGAGTGGTATGAGCAGGCTGCCGCCTTCGGCGCTTACGTCACCGGCAAGACCCTGACCGAGGCCGGCGCCATCGCCGTGGACGAGAGCGGCAAGGCTGCCGACGCGGATCTGCTGGCCTCCTGCACCGTGGGCATCGGGGACTTCCTGGAGCTCATCGCCAAGGCTGCCGCGTAATTCCCCGCATGAGAAGAAAACTGTTTTCGCTGATTCTCGCTGTACTGTTTCTCCTGCCCGGCTGCAAGGCCGGGCAGGAAGGTGCTGTTCCCGGGGAGCGGTACCAGGCATCCTTCCTCACATTGTTCGACACGGTGACCACCATCATCGGCTACGCCGAGAGCAAGGAGGCCTTTACTGCCCAGGCGCAGCAGATCCACGACGAGCTGATGGTCTATCACCAGCTTTTTGACATCTACAACACCTATCCCGGTATCCACAACCTGAAAACCGTCAACGACAACGCCGGCATCGCGCCGGTGGAGGTGGACCGGAAGCTCATTGACCTGCTGCTTTTCTGCCGGGAGGTCTATGACATCACCGGCGGACGGGTCAATGCCGCCATGGGCAGTGTCCTGGGGCTGTGGCACGAGAGCCGCACCGAGGGCATTGAGGACCCGGAATCCGCCCGGCTGCCGGAGGAGGACGCGCTGAGGAAGGCGGCGGCACACATGGATTTTGATGCCGTAAGCATCGACCCGGAGGCGGGCACCGTTTTCATCACCGATCCTCTGACCCGGCTGGATGTGGGTTCCGTCGCCAAGGGCTACGCCGCGCAGCGGGTGTGCAGCGGCGCACCTGCCGGGCTGCTGATCTCCGTGGGCGGCAATGTCTGCGCCACCGGCCCCCGTCCTGACGGAACAGCATGGGTGGTGGGCGTTCAGGATCCCGACGGCGGCGATAATCTGCACACCCTCCGCATCACCGGCGGCAGCGTGGTCACCAGCGGCGACTATCAGCGCTATTATACGGTGGATGGGAAGCTGTACCATCACATCATCGATCCGGACACCTGTATGCCCGGCGACTACTGGCGGTGCGTCACCATCCTCTGTGACGACTCCGGCCTGGCGGATGCCCTTTCCACCGCCCTGTTCCTGCTGCCCCTGGAAGAAGGACAGAAGCTCCTGGACCGCTTCGGCGCCCAGGCCATGTGGGTGGACGCGGAGGGCAGCGAGTATTTCAGCCCCGGATTTTCCGACTATATCAGAACCTGAGAGGTAACCCCATGAGACATCTGTTTTCCGGCGGCGTCCATCCCGCGGACGGGAAGGCACTGACCGCCGAAGCTCCCCTGCAGGCCGTACCGGCGCCTGACCGGGTGGTCATTCCCCTGCGCCAGCACATCGGTGCCCCCTGCCGGAGCCTGGTTCGCGTAGGCGACCATGTGCGGGTGGGACAGAAAATCGGCGACGGGGAAGGGCTGTGCGTGAGCGTTCACGCCTCCGTGTCCGGTACCGTTACCGCCATCGGCCCCATGCCCCATCCCGGCGGCGGAGAAGTCCCCGCCATTACCATTCAGAACGACCATCAGGATACCCCCGTTCCCTGTACGCCCTGCCCGGACCCCGAAGCCCTGACCGCCGACGAGCTGGTTGGGATCATCCGGGAAGCCGGCGTGGTGGGTATGGGCGGCGCGACCTTTCCCACCAATGTGAAGGCAGGCGGCGCCGTGGGGAAAATCGACACCCTGATTATCAACGCCTGTGAGTGTGAGCCTTACATCACCTCCGACGATATGCTGCTGCAGACCCGGGCCCTGGATGTGCTGAAGGGTGTTCGCCTGCTCCGCGGCGCGCTGCAGCCCAAGGATACGGTCATCGCCGTGGAGGACAACAAGCCCAGGGCCATTGCCGCGCTGCAGGCCCAACTGCCCCGGTTTGAAGGCATTGGGCTCCGGGTGCTGCCCACCCGCTACCCCCAGGGCGCGGAAAAGCAGCTCATCCTGGCGATCACCGGCAGGCAGGTGCCCCCCGGCAAGCTGCCCGGTGACGTAGATTGCGCCGTGTTCAATGTCCATACCGCCGCTGCGGTGTACGATGCCGTGTATCTGGGAATGCCCGTGACCCGCCGTATCGTATCCGTGACCGGCGAGGCCGTTGCCCACCCCCAGAACTTCCTCGTACCCGTTGGCACCTCCTTTGCCCACCTGATCGAAGCCGCGGGCGGACTGAAGGACAACGCCGGGCGGGTGATCGCCGGCGGCCCCATGATGGGCTTTGCCCAGGCATCCCTGGACGTTCCCGTTGTGAAGGGAACCGGCTCCATATTGTGCCTGCCCGAGAGAAAAACCGCTGCCCATCCCACCTGCATCCGCTGCGGCAAGTGCGTGGAGGTATGCCCCATGCATCTGCTGCCCCTGTATCTGAATCTTGCCTGCCAGAACCGTGACTTTGCCTCTATGGATCGCCTGCATCTGACGGACTGCATGGAGTGCGGCTGCTGCGCCTACATCTGCCCCGGCGATCTGCCTCTGGTGGACACGTTCCGGGCAGGAAAAAAAGCATGGAAGGAGGAAAAAGTATGCGTTTCCCCGTAACCTCCTCTCCCCACATCCACGGCAGGGAAAACACCACCCGCATTATGGCGGATGTGTGCATCGCCCTGCTGCCCGCGCTGGCGGTGGGCATCCTGCAAAACGGCCCCCGTGCCCTGACGGTGACGCTGGTCAGCATCCTTGCCGCCGTAACCTGCGAAGGGCTTTTCCGCCTCCTGACCCGGCAGCACAACACCCTGCCCGACCTGTCCGCCCTGGTCACCGGCTTCCTGCTGGCCATGACCCTGCCTGCCACCGTGCCTTACTGGGTGGCTGCCCTGGGCGCTGCCTTCGCGGTGCTGATCGCCAAGGGTCTCTGCGGCGGACTGGGCAAGAATCCCTTCAACCCCGCCCTGGCGGGACGCGCGCTGCTGCTGCTGGTTTTCCCGGTGTATCTGATCCGTTACCCCGCTGCCGGCACCATGCTGCCTCTGGGCAGCACGGCGGATGTGGTGAGCTCCGCCACACCGCTGCACGCCATGCAGATGCCCGCCCTGCCGGAGGCATCCCTGCTGGATCTGTTCCTGGGACGCGCTGGCGGCTGTATCGGTGAGGTTTCCGCCCTGGCGCTGCTCCTGGGCGGCGCTTACCTGGTGATCCGCAGGGTCATCTCCCCCCGGATCCCGCTGTGCTATGTGGGAACCGTGGCGGTGCTGACGCTGATTTTCCACAAGACCGATTCCGCCCTGTCCTGGATGCTGTGCAGCGTCCTTTCCGGCGGTCTGCTGCTGGGTGCCATCTTCATGGCGACGGACTATGCCTCCTCTCCTGTGACCTCCCTGGGTCAGATGATCTACGGCGTGGGCTGCGGCGTGCTGACGGTGGTGTTCCGCTACACTGGTCTGTACCCGGAAGGCGTTACCTATGCCATTCTGCTGATGAACGCCGCCGTGTCCCTGATTGACCGCTGGACCGCGCCTGTGCGCTTCGGCACCCGGAAAGGAGGACAGACGGTATGAAACAGCTCTTTACCGCGTGGATTTCCCTGGCGGTTGCCGCCATCCTTCTGGTAGCGCTCAACGCCGGTCTTGCCGGCACGGCCGCTGCCAACGCGGAGGCGGAACGGCAGAAAACCATGACCATGCTGCTGCCCGGCAGCACCGCCTTCGTTCAGGAGGAGTATACCGGCGAGGACACCAATATCCGGGCTGCTTATAAGGGCGAGACCGGCTATGTGGTGGAGACCGCTGCCGAGGGCTATGTGGACACGGTGGTTCTCTGGGTCGGCGTGGACAACAGCGGCAAGGTCACCGGCGTGATGATCCGGGATCTGTCCGAGTCCTTCGGCTTGGGCCGCCGTGCCCTGAGGGATTCCGGCTTCCTGGGGCAGTTCCTGGGAACCTCCGGAGATCTGACCGTGGGAGAAAACGTGGATGCCCTCACCGGCGCCACCGTGACCTCCAAGGCCATTACAAAAGCAATCAACTCCGCCGCCGGCTTTGTCACCGGTGCGGACGTATCCTCCGGCGCTACGGAATGGGGAGGCTGAGTATGAAAAAGAATCCGTTCTTTCTCAATATTGTACTGACTGCGGTCACCGGCCTGGTCTGTGCCGCGCTGCTGCTGGTTCGCGCCTTTGCCCCGGCGGCCATGGCTCTGCCGCTGGATCTGCCCCTGTATGCCGCCATGACAGTCGCCGCACTGGTCATTGACCGCTACGCGGCACCCGGGGTCTCCCGGAAATGGCTGCCCAGCATCCTGCTGGGCGGACTGACCCTGTCTCTGCTGCCCCTGTGCGCGGGACTTGTGCCGGTGGCATCCGCATGGAAGCTGCTTCTTTGCACCACCGCGCTGTTCGGCGTGCTGACGGCGCTGTACACCGGTTTGGCAGACCGTACCACCGGAAAGGCGGCGCCTGCCATCCAGGGTCTGGTGCTGCTTCTGGCCTGCCAGTGCCTCCAGGGCATCCTCTGAGCCGTTTTCAGAAAAAATAGCAGGCCGCGCCGAAAGGCGCGGCCTGCAAAATACTTTTTATACAGTGTTCCTGCTGTATGATGTAGTCGTGGGAATGTACCATTGTGTTCAGAAAAGGCACTCTGTTCGAATTTTTCCTTCGGAGTACCGTTTTGGCAGACCCGATTAACTCAACCAGGTCGCGCCGCCCTCCGCGTCCAATGACAGATCGGGCGTCAGAAGGACTGTGCGGCTTTGTTCGCCGTTGCTGACGGTGAAGGAGACGGCATAATGCGCTCCCGGCAGCAGGGGTGCCTCTCCCGCGCATACACCGCTCCCGCAGGAGACATCATAGGTGCTGACACCGGAGAAATCCCCCAAAAAGCTGATTTGATAGGTGTATTCCTCTCCGGTGATGCTGGGAACGAATTGGTAGGACAGGACACCCTCGCGGTAACCAAAGCGGATTCCATCCACCGTGACCAGATCCGGCAAGGGCTGCCGCAGGGATTCCCCGTGGTTTGCCGCTTGCCCCAGGGTGTATGCGCCGGCAAAAAAGCTTGCAGCCAGCAGCGCGGCGGCGGCAAAGGCCGCAAGCACCTTTTTCCATAACGGAAGCGCCTGACGCGGCGCTGCCTCCGCGGAAGAGACAGGCGGCTGCCTGTCGCAAAGGCTGTCGATGCTCACGCCCAATACGTCGGCCAGGTCGGACAGCTTGTAAATGTCCGGCAGGCTCTCCCCTGTTTCCCACTTGCTGACTGCCTGGCGGGTCACACCAATGTGATTTGCCAGATCCTCCTGATTCATGCCTTTTTCCTTCCGTGCCCGGAGCAGATTTTCGTTGAACGACATGAAAGCTCATCTCCTTTCTGCCGAGATTGTATCATGATTCCCGTTTGCATACAAGCGAAGGACAGGTGAAAACACGCAACCGGTGGTTGCGCGGCAAAAAAAGGGGGAGCGGACCGCGCCGTTCCCTCCTGATTTGGGGGTATTTCGCCTGTTTGCTGTGCCGCTCCGAATCAAACCCGCTTACGCCGGGCTGTGATTCAGTTGTGGCTTGCCGTGACGGATTGCGAGATGACTTCGTAATGAAATTCGCTGACCGTTGGCGATGAACAAACAGCGCAGATTTTCCCTGTCACAGTCAGCAAACCGCTGTCTGTTGGGATTTCCAAGATATGCGCGACATCCCAATTCGATGAGATGTTATTTGTTATCTTTGTTTTCAAAATCAAACACGGAGTGCCCTCCAAAGAGACAAAGCGGTAATTCAGGATTTTTGCGTTTCTGCCGTCTGATTTGATATTAAAATGACGGCTTTTATCATATGTCAGCTTATCCCGCATTTTTCCTCCCATTACCAAAAGGGCGGGAGCAAGCCCCCGCCCCGCATTGGATTGTTTTCCTTGACATACCGCAACCGCAGACCCTTCAGCGACTTGCCGGGCAAGGGCTTATTTTGCGTTCTCTTTCTTCTTTTTCTTCAGCGTATTCCAGGAATCCCAGCCAAACAGAATGCCCATCAGGGCGAACAGGCTGCCCATAAGCCAAAAAGGCAGAGGGATCTCATTCAGAAAAACAAAATCTGACTGTGTTGCAAAAACGTATACTGCAAGCCCCAATGATAAAACGCACATGAAAATTTTCGTGCCAATGCCGGGTTCCTGATTCTTGGTCTTTTTCATATTCATCATCCTCTTTATTGGCAAATGACGGATGCCGCTTTGCTGCCAACAGAGTACCATATTCGCGCAATGCTGTCAACCAAAACCCTTTGCTTCGATCTGCGGTCAGGATGCGGAGGCTTCCCCGCGTTTCACCCTGCCGTGGCGGGCGGACAAAAAAGGGGAGCGGAATTTTCCGCTCCCTCTTAAAAAGTTGAGGTCTCAGTCCAGAATCTCCATCAGTCTGCCGCAGCAGAAGGGGATGGGCTCGCCGGCCTTGACGTGCTGGGTCTTGTTGCAGGTGACACAGTACACATCGGTATCATAGGGCGCCCGGATCACGGGTATTTCCTTGGCTTCCTGCTCGGAAAGACCGTCGATGTGGAACACGGCAGTCTTGTTCTCGGCGGGGACATAGACGCCAATGGGGGACAGCGCCTTGTTGCCGCCTACGCAGTTGCCCATTTTCACCCACAGGGCTTCCAGCTCCGCTGCTTCGGCAGCGTGCTCGGGAGTGAACTCTACGACATCCTTATCAATACGAATCTTCATGGCTTATTCCTCCGGGCTGAATTCGTCCTTGCCGGCGCCGCAAAGCTCGCAGGCAAAGTCCTCGGGCAGATCTTCCCACTTTACGCCGGTCTCTTCCTCGTCATAGACCCAGCCGCACAGATCGCAGACATACTTCATGGTGTTCGCCTCCAAATCAGCCGAAGTAACGCTCCAGCAGGCCCTTCAGCGCCTTGCCGTGACGGGCCTCGTCGCGAGCCATCTCGTGAACGGTGTCGTGGATGGCATCCAGACCATTGCGCTTGGCACACAGAGCCAGGTCGAACTTGCCCTGGGTCGCGCCGAACTCGCAGTCCACACGCCATGCCAGGTTCTTCTTGGTGGAGGCGGTCATGCTGCCCTCCAGGGTGCTGCCCAGCATCTCCGCGAACTTCGCAGCGTGCTCGGCTTCCTCAAAGGCGGCCTTCTCCCAGTACAGGGCGATCTCGGGGTAGCCTTCCCGGGCTGCCACACGGGCCATGCACAGGTACATACCGACCTCGCTGCACTCGCCGTTGAAGTTGGCCTTCAACTGCTCCAGGATATATGCCTTGTCCTCGTCGGAGACATTGGGGTTGTCACGGACGGTGGTCTCGTAGACACCGAACTCGTGCTCGGCTGCCAGCTTCAGCTCACCGGCGACTTCCTTGAAAGCCTTTGCCTTGGCATGGCAGACGGGGCATTCCGCAGGTGCGGCTTCGCCCTCAAAAATGTAACCACAGACAGAACATACGAACTTTTTCATTGGTTTTTACCTCCAAAAATTAATTTTTCGCTAAAGTATGGCATTCTTCACATTTGCCGTAGAAGAGGAGCCGGTAGCCATCCATACTGCCGCCAGCCGCGGATTCCACCGCGCGGAGCCATTCGCCGCCGGGGGTGATCCCGGGCAGATCCCGGACACAGCCGCACCGGGTGCAGACAAAGTGGATATGGGGTGCAATG
This sequence comes from Faecousia sp., assembly GCA_051867435.1. Taxonomy (GTDB): domain Bacteria; phylum Bacillota; class Clostridia; order Oscillospirales; family Oscillospiraceae; genus Faecousia. The sequence continues at coordinate 10,160 of JBJDYP010000078.1, read as the reverse complement.
TCCCCGTCAAACCGCTCTGCCCCGTTTACGGTGCCCAGGCTGACGATCAGACCCTGTTCCCGGAACCGCGACAGGTTCCGATACACCGTCCCCAGGGACAGATCCGGGAAATCCTGCTTCAGCGAGCGGTAGATCCACTCCGCGCTGGGGTGCTGATCCGTGCCGCGAAGACAGTCGAGAATGGCGTTTCGCTTGCGAAACTGTTTGGTTGCTTCCATTTGCTTAGTTCCTTTTCTATAAATAAGAATCATTCTTATTTACGGATTCAGTATATCACAGTTATTCTGATTTGTAAAGAGGAAAAATTTTGTTTGATTTCATGAATTTTTGCCTTTTTCTATGTGAAATTCTCTTGATTTTTCGGCATTTTCGCAGTATAATGGGCTCTATCAAAGAAAATGGGGGTCATTGCATGGGCGAATCGATCGCTGTCCTGTCCGGAAAGGGCGGCACCGGCAAGACCTCCGTGTGCGCCGGGCTTGCCGCGGCGCTGGCATCGGACGGGAAAAAGGTACTCTGCATCGACTGCGATGTGGGTCTGCGGAATCTGGACATCTCCCTGGGAATGACGGACAGCGGCGCCCTCTCCTTCGCGGAGATTCTGGACGGCAGCTACGGTCTTACCGCCGCGTCCCGGCATCCCCGGTTCCCGAACCTCCGGTTTTTGACCGCGCCCATCCGCTGCCAGGCGGAAAATGTGGATGCTGACGCGTTCCGGGACATGGTTGCGGAGGCGCGGGAGCTGTATGACTATGTTTTCCTGGACGCTCCTGCCGGGCTGGACGCGGGCTTCCGCCTTGCTGCCAGATTCGCCAACCGGATCCTTCTGGTCACCGGCGCGGATCCGGCCTCCGTGCGGGATGCTTCCAGAACCGGCGAGGTGCTGGAGCAAATGGGCAAGCGGAATGTGCGCCTGGTGGTCAACCGGGTGGATCCCAAGCTCATCACCACCATGGCAACCACCGTGGACGATGTGATGGATGACACGGGGCTTCCGCTGCTGGGCATTGTGCCCGACGACCGGAATGTGGTGCTGGCGGCGGCTTTCGGACTGTGCCTGCTGGACTATTCCCGCCGCTGTCCCGCGTCAAAGGCGTTCCGGGCAATCGCGCAGCGTGTTCAGGGGTTCTATGAGCCTCTTTCCATAAAGTAAGATATAAAAAAGGAGTGGATCCCTTATGAATATTGCTTTCCTGGCTCACGATAAGAAAAAGGAACTGATGATCCAGTTCTGCACCGCCTACAAGAGCATTCTGTCCCGACACTCCCTGTACGCCACGGCGACCACCGGGCGGCTGATCGCCGACAACACCGGTCTGCCCATCACCCTGCTGCTCTCCCACAAGCAGGGCGGCCACCAGCAGATCAATGCCCGCATCGCCTACAATGAAATCGACCTTGTGCTGCTCTTTACGGATCCCAACACGGTGGATCCCTGGGATGATGCCCAGATGATCGAGACCATCCGACATTGCGACAAGCATAACGTGCCCATCGCCACCAACCTGGCCAGCGCGGAGATGTTCATTCTCGGTCTGGAGAGAGGCGACCTGGATTGGCGTGAAATGCTGCACTCCAAGCCGAAATTCTGATTTCATTGCAGCACCGTGCCCCGGCATGGTGCTGTTATTCTGCGGGCAATGCCCCGACTATTTCCAATAAGAAAGGAACTGACACCACATGGAACGGATCAAACCCCGGACTCTGTCCGGTTTTATGGAGCTGCTTCCCGAGAAGCAGCAGAAAATGGAGCGCATGATGGAGATCCTGCGTTCCACCTACGCCCTTTATGGCTTCGCGCCGCTGGACACCCCCGTCATTGAGGATGCCCAGATCCTGCTTGCCAAAGGCGGCGGCGAGACCGAGAAGCAGATCTACCGCTTTCAGAAGGGCGACAGCGACCTGGCGCTGCGCTTCGACCTGACCGTGCCCCTTGCCAAGTATGTGGCGCTCCACGCCAATGACCTGGCTTTCCCCTTCCGCCGGTACCAGATCGGCAAGGTCTACCGGGGTGAGCGTGCCCAGCGGGGACGCTTCCGGGAGTTCTACCAGTCCGACATCGACATCATCGGCGACGGCAAGCTGGACATCCTCAACGAAGCGGAGATTCCCAGCATCATTTACCACATTTTCCGCAGCTTCGGCCTGTCCCGGTTCCAGATCCGGGTGAACAACCGGAAGATCCTCAACGGCTTCTATGCCATGCTGGGGCTTACCGACCGCAGCGGCGACATCATGCGCACCGTGGACAAGCTGGACAAAATCGGCGCGGACAAGGTGGGGCTGCTGCTGGTGGAGGATCTGGGCTTGTCCCGGGAAACCGCGGAGGAGATCCTCCGGTTCATCCACATCCGGGGTTCCAATGCCCAGGTGCTCGCTGCCCTGGAGGCATACCGCGGCAGGAACGAAACCTTTGACCAGGGTCTGGACGAGCTGACCGCGGTCACCGGCAATCTGGCGGCCTTCGGCGTGCCCCAGGAGAATTTCGCAGTGGATCTGACCATCGCCAGAGGTCTGGATTACTACACCGGCACGGTCTACGAGACCACCTTGCTGGATCACCCGGAGATCGGCTCCGTCTGCTCCGGCGGACGGTATGACGACCTGGCGGGCTACTACACCGAGCGGAAGCTGCCCGGCGTGGGCATCTCCATCGGTCTTACCCGGCTGTTCTATGTGCTGGACGAGCAGGGACTGCTGAATCCCGCGCTGCCTTCCGCGCCTGCCGATGTGCTGGTGCTGCCCATGACCGCCGATTCCGGGGCTGCCATTTTGCTGGCGCAGCAGCTTCGCTCCGCCGGCATCCGGGTGCAGCTTTACGGCGAGCAGAAGAAGTTCAAGCAGAAGATGAGCTATGCCGACAAGCTGGGGGTGCCCTACGCGGTGCTGCTGGGAGAGGATGAGATCGCCGCGGGCAAATGCTCCGTGAAGGATCTGACCACCGGTCAGCAGGTCACCGTCACCGCGGAGGAAGCGGTGGCGCTGGTGCGGCAGGGTCTGGAGGAAAAGAAGCACCTGCCCGTCATTCTGGAGAAGTAAGATGGAAGAAAAATTTGTCCTTGCCTGGCGCGGGGCCTGCGAAAGCGCCCAGAGTTTGGGGGTTCGGATGAAGCGCACCCTCACCGCGCTGGACGTAGAGCCTATGAAGGCTGCCCACCGGGCGCTGGGCGGCAGCCGGGCCAGCGACGGCTTTGAGGAGCTGGCAAGGCTGGGCAGGCTGGATCTGAGCCTGGAGGCCCTCGCGGTCCGGGGGCAGTTCGGCAGCCTCTTTACCGACGAGGAGGTCAACACCGCCCTTGCCCGCCTGCTGGAAGCCGGATACAATTTCAAATTCATATAAAAAGAGGGCTGCGCTGCGCAGCCCTCAATTTTTCCCGGCGGTGCCGATCAGCGCCAGCAGATGGGCGATGTGCAGCCGCTCCCGGTCTGCCAGCTCCCCAAAGGCACCGCCGAAGGTATCGTCCTGCTCCATGGCGCGGTAGTCCCGCCAGGAATACACTGCCCGGTCAAAACACCGCCGCAGCGCGGACAGAACCGGCTCCCGGCGCCGCCTGGATTCCACCGCTTTCCGGCTGATCCCGGTGAGCGTCAGCATTCCCTCCAGACAGGCGGCGCCCCGGCGCTTTTCCTCCGCCATGTGCCGCAGCAGTGCGGCATTCTGCCCGGACATCCGCTCCGCCAGCGCCGCGTATTCGCCGGCGGCAAGCCGCGCCTGCCCTGCCAGCTCCCGGATTCCGGGGCGTTCCGGCTGCTGCCCGGTATTTGCTCCCTGTACCCGCTGCCATACCCGGTTCACTTCTTCCATATTGTATGGGTTCATGTGGATCCCTCCCGCTTCTTTCCTGCCCATAATCTATGCGAAACCCGGGAAAAATGTTTCTTCCCGGGTTTCGCTGGGAAAAAATAGGGATAGCATTTTTTCGTGATCCATGGTATAATACCCGTGTATGACAAAAAGCAGGCAGGAGGCGGCATATTTTGAGTTTTTCCGAACTTCTGGGCAATTCCCAGTTGAAAAACAACCTGCAAAGTGCCGTCGCCCAGGACAAGCTGGCCCACTTTTATCTCATATCCGGCGCGGAGGGCTCCGGCAAGCACACCCTGGCGCGGCTTCTTGCTGCCGCTATGATGTGCCGGGAAACCAATAAGCCCTGTATGCGCTGCGCCCAGTGCCGCAAGGTGCTGTCCGGCAATCACCCCGATTTCATCACCGTGGACGACCCGGAGAAGAAGACCGTTCCCGTGGAGCTGATCCGAAATGCCCGGGCGGATCTGTTTATCCGCCCCAACGAGGGCAGACGGAAGGTGTACCTGTTCCCCCGGGCCCAGGACATCGGTCTGCCGGGGCAGAACGCGCTGCTGAAGGTGCTGGAGGAACCCCCGGCTTACGGCGTGTTTCTCCTGCTCACGGACAACCCGGAGAAGCTGCTGCCCACGGTGCGCTCCCGCTGTACGGAGCTGAAGCTGCACCCCCTGGAGGACGATGTGCTTCGTTCCGCTCTGGAACAGGCGTTCCCCGCAGCGGACGATGATGCCATCCGGTCCGCCATGCTGCGGGGCGGTGGATATCTGGGTCAGGCGAAGGACATCCTCGCCGGCGGGAACAAGCTGCTGCCCCAGACGGAGGGCTTTGCCGCCGCCTACGCGGGCAAAGACCGGCTGGAAATGCTGCGGCTGCTTTGCTCCATGGAAAAAACCAAGCGGGAGCCGCTGATTCAGATCCTGTCCCAATGGCGGGAGCTGCTCCACGACAGCCTGACCTGCCGCGCGGGTCTGCCCGCGCCGTCTCCCATGGCGCAGAGCCTGGGCACCGCCAGAAGCGCCCGGGATCTGATGCGGGCAGCGGAGGAAATCGAAAAAGTTTTGGAATACGCGCAGGGAAACGTTTCGCCCGCTGCCATCTGCGGCTATCTGGCGCGGACCCTGCAATAAGGAGTATACTATGGAAGAAAAAATTACCGCTCCCGAGACGGAGCAGAACCTGCCCCAGGAAGTGGAGGTCGTTGACATCCAGTTCCGCACCGGGCAGAAGGTTTACTTTTTTGACCCCGACGGCGCTGTCTTTCAAAACGGCGACCATGTGATCATCGACACCTCCCGGGGTCCCGAATTCGGCATCTGCGTCGGCGGCAACCATACCATTGCCGCTAAGGATGTGGTCGCGCCGCTGCGGAAGGTTCTGCGTCTGGCAACGGCTCAGGACGAGCGCACCGTCAGCGAGAACCGGGCAAAGGAAAAGCGCGCCTACGACATCTGTATGCGGAAGATCGGCGAGCACGGTCTGGATATGCAGCTTGTGTCCGCGGAATATGCCTTTGACGGCAGCAAGATCCTGTTCTTCTTCACCGCCGACGAGCGGGTGGATTTCCGGGATTTGGTGAAGGATCTGGCGGGGGTGTTCCACACCCGCATTGAGCTTCGGCAGATCGGCGTCCGGGACAAGGCAAAGATGGTGGGCGGTCTGGGCATCTGCGGCAGACCCTTCTGCTGCGCCCAGTTCCTGGACGATTTCCAGCCCGTGTCCATCAAGATGGCAAAGACCCAGAACCTGAGCCTGAATCCCACCAAGATCTCCGGCACCTGCGGACGGCTCATGTGCTGCCTGAAATACGAGCAGGATGCCTATGAGGATCTGATCCGCAACAGTCCCAAGGCGGAGTCCTTTGTGGACACCCCGGAGGGACGGGGCACCGTGGTGGATGTGAATCTGCTGCGGCAGAGCGTGAAGGTTCGCATGGAGGATCAGCCCGAAAAATGCTGCACCTTCGGCAACTGCGAGATCTGCGTCCTGCGCAACGGCAAGGCAAAGAAGAACGATCCCCCGATTCCTGATGACCTGGCGCCCATTTCCGGCGGCGGCAAGCGGGTGAAGGAGCGGGAGAAGGAGGACGCGCCTCTGCTGGAGCCCATCCGGTTCCGCTATCGGGACGAGGATGTGGTGGAGGAAGCGCCCCGGGAGCCGGTACCCACGGAACCGGCGCAGGAGCCTGCAAGATCCTCCCGGAGCCGCCGGAGAAGAAAGAACGCGGTGAAAACCCTGCAGGAGGATGTGGCGCTGTCTGCCCAGGAGACCCCCAGGCAGCAGCCCAAAAAGCAGAAGCCTGCCCAGCCCCAAAAGCCCGAGGCAGAGCCCGCTGCCGGGGAATCCGCGCCCAAGGAGGGACGCGGCAATCACCGCCGCCGCCGTCCCAACTACCGCAGAGGACACAAACCCCGCCAGAACGGCAGCGCCGAATAATACTATCTCTTAATTAAAATCTTCAATATCAGCTTGCCCTATTGGCGCAATACTGCGTTATCGTCGTTTGCCATACATCCAGTATGGCGGCACTCCTCTGCCTTGTCTTGCACCAATATTCCTTCGCTGCTGATTGAATCTTTTAAATAAGAATTAGTATAAAAAAGCACACGCCCGGACGAAAAAGTCCGGGCGCTTTCAGTATACAAAAACGAGCCGGTCTGCGGAAGGCAGACCGGCTTGTTTCGTTACAGGGAAGAATAGCCGAAGCTGTTGACCAGAGCGTCGATGCGGCGGCCCTGCTTGCAGAAGGGGCACTCCCGGTATTCATAGGACTCGTAGTCCGGCAGGTCGCTGATGCTGTACACAGAGGTCACGGGGATGCCGCCGGACTCCTTCACGGCGCTGTACAGGGCGGCAACGCCTGCCACCCGGCCGCCGTAGTAGCCGATGGCCTCGATGCTGCGCTTGGCGGTGAAGCCGGTGGTCACGCTGGCCATGAGAACCAGCACGTTCTTGTCCCGGATCATGGGCTGCATATTGTCCCGGAAGATCATCTGGCTGTTGGCGTTGTATTCGGGCTCCAGCACATGGATGGAATTGCCGGAATTCATGCTGCGGTAGCCGCTGGAGGTCAGGGCGGTGGCCAGACAGGTGCCGATGACCGCGGTGCCGTCCAGGCACAGAATGGTATCCACGGGAGCGGAATGGCGGTAGCTGCCCACCAGACTCTCCGCGATGGCCTTTGCCTCGCTCAGGCGGGTCTTCTGGTAAGTAATATCAATGTAATAGTTGATATGGCTGTGATTCGTCGCAAAATGGCCTCTTGCGACCCGCAGGGGCACGTTTCCTCGGCGAATGGGCATCTCGACAATTTCAATCATGGTGTTTTCCTCCGAATCTGTGTTCTGAAAATCCAAAAGAAAAGCGTTTTATGCCGGCGGCGGAGCGTTTCCTGCCGGGCCGGTAAAACGCTTTTTTTCATTATACCCCAACGGGCTCCCGGTTTTCAAGTGGGAGCCCGTTGGGGGATTGACCAAATCTTTCTGCCAAAATTTGGCGGTTTTTCCGAAAATCAGCCCGCCAGAGCGGCATCCAGGATGCTCTGGGCGAAGGTGTGGTAGGGACTTGCGTCGTAGCCGGTGACATTTTCCGGGACTGTGACCGCGTAGATGTTGCCGAACAGGGGCAGCTCCGGCAGAAGCTCGCTGCAGCGGCGCACATACTGCTGCCACAGCGCCAGATATCCGGCCTCGTCGCCGGGGGAGGTGAGGAAATTCATATGCTTGGCGATCTGGGACAGGCTGCCATCCCCTTCGTCCACCAGGTGGGTCAGGTTGGCGGTGCTGCCCGGGTCAAAGCGCATGGCGTTGTCATAGGCGCGGGAGGTAAACCGGGTGGTCATGACCGTCATGCTGTAGTAGAACGAGGCGTCCTTCTGCCGGTTCACCAGCAGATTGACCTCCTGGGCAGGCAGGGTGTCCAGCTTGAATTCAATGCCAAGGCCGGTGATCCGGGCGTCGGTGAGCTGACGCTCCAATTCCCGGGCGATGGCGCTGCCCTCCACAGCGCACCAGCGGATGGTCAGAGGCATCAGATTCACACCGCTCACCTGGACGCAGCCGTCGGCAAACCGGGCCTGTTCCCCGGTCACCGCCTTGTAGCGGGGGCCTTCCCCGACCCAGGGGGTTCCCTGGGCGCTGTAGATCCAGCCGTCCTCCTCCAGCAGGGCGATCGCCTGATTCAGATTCGGCTCATAGTGTTCCAGCTCCTGGGTAAGGGTCTCCTGGGTGGCCTTGTACTGCCACAATCCGGCGCAGTAGGGGCCGTCGATGGGCGTGCCGTAATCCGGGCACACCGCGTAGATCAGCGCCTGCCGGTCCACCAGGCTGGCAATGGCCTGGCGCACAGCCAAAAACTGGGTGGGTGTGGCGTCACAGGTGAAATTCAGGTAAGCGTAGCCCGCGCCGGGGATCAGATCCCCGGGATCCGCCGCGCCGGGCAGGATCTCCCGGAAAGCACCCTCCACCGCTTCGGAGGACACCAGAATCTTCCCAATGGCAGGCACGGTGCCGCTGTAAGCGCCGTTGACCACCAGGGTGGCGGTGCCGGAGGAGAAGCTCTCCAGCACATAGGGACCGGAGGTGACGATACCGCCGAAGCCGAAGGCTGCCGCCTGTCTGGCGTGCTCCACGTCGGATGCCCGGATCCCATCCGCCTTGCCGCCGCGGACGATATACACGCCGTCGCCGTCGTCATCCACCCGCAGGTCGCCGCCCAGCCAGGAATCCATGTGCCAGGGGGTCAGGGTCAGCAGGGACTCCCGGAAGAAGTAGCCCCCGTAGTTGGCGGTGAGGGTCAGAACCAGGGTGCGGTCATCGGGAACCCGCAGACCCCGGAGGGTATCCGTTTCGCCGTTGTGGTAGGCGGTGCCGCCCTGGATGGCGGCGTATGTGCCTTCTCCCGCACCCTGCTCCGCGGCAGCGCCGCTGCTGACAAACAGGAGCCGGGCGGCATAGTCCCAGGCGGTGACCTGCTGACCGTTGGAGAAGCACAGGTCGTCCATCAGGGTGAACAGATAGGTCACGGTACCGTCGTTGTTTTCCAGGATCTTCTCGTCCGCCACCACACGGGGGTTGCGGACGAAGCTGCCCTCCGAATCCACCAGGTACAGCGCCGCGTTTTCCATCAGCTCCGCGACCACCGCGTCTCCGGCGTTGCCGAAGAACAGCCCGCCGGAGAAATCCCCCGCCAGAGGCTCCGCGGGGCAGTAGACCACCCGGTTGAGATCCTCCGGCTCCGTGGGCGGCGTGGTATCCACAGGATCATGGATACCGCCGGAAGCGGTGGGGACTGTGGGAAGGGGCTCGTCCTTGCAGGCGGCAAGTCCCAATATCATAACCGCGCCCAGCAGCAGCGCAAGCATCTTTTTCATAAGAGTTCCTCCGATAATGGTTTCGGCGATTGCCGTTATATCCTCTCCTATTCTACCCCATCCGCGCCCGGATTGCAATAGCCGGGGCAATAAAAGATGCGCTGCCGGGGAAGGACAGCGCATCTCATGAAAGGGGAGGGACGATCGGAAATCAGCCGCCGAAGACGCTGAGCAGGAAGCCTGCCGCGATGGCGGAGCCGATAACGCCGGCCACATTGGGGCCCATGGCGTGCATCAGCAGGAAATTGGAAGGATTGGCCTTCTGGCCCTCCTTGTTGGCAACACGGGCTGCCATGGGCACGGCGGACACACCGGCGGAGCCGATGAGAGGATTGACCTTGCCCTTGGTTGCCCAGCACATGACCAGACCGCCCAGCAGTCCGCCCACAGTGGACAGCACGAAGGCGCAAACACCCAGGATCACGATGCCGAAGGTCTGACCGGTCAGGAAGTTGGAGCCCACCATGGTGGCGCCCACGGAGGTGGACAGCAGGATGGTGATGATGTTCATCAGGGCATTCTGCATGGTGTCGGACAGGCGTTCGGTGACACCGGTCTCCCGCATCAGGTTGCCCAGCATCAGGCAGCCGATCAGCGCGCCGGTATCGGGCAGCAGCATGACCACGAAAACGGTGACCACGATGGGGAAGATGATCTTCTCGGTCTTGGACACGGAACGGGTCTGGGTCATCTTGATCTGGCGCTGCTTGGAGGTGGTGAGCAGCTTCATAAAGGGAGGCTGAATCAGGGGAATCAGCGCCATGTAGGAGTATGCCGCCACGGCGATGGCACCCAGCAGATGGGGCGCCAGCTTGGAGGTCAGGAAGATGGCAGTGGGGCCGTCCGCGCCGCCGATGATGGAGATGGCAGCAGCCTCCAGCGCGTCAAAAAAGCCGGAAATGCTGGCCAGGAAGAACGCGGCGAACACGCCAAGCTGGGCGGCAGCGCCCAGCAGCAGGCTCTTGGGGTTGCTGAGCAGGGGGCCAA
>JBJDYP010000077.1:0-1673 GCA_051867435.1 Faecousia sp. | reverse complement strand
CACTTTGACGAGGAGCAGTACGCCCTGTGCTGGATCGTGGACTTCCCCATGTACGAGATGGGCGAGGAGTCCGGTCAACTGGAATTCTGCCACAACCCCTTCTCCATGCCCCAGGGCGGTATGCAGGCGCTGCTGGATGCCGAGGGCGATGTGGACAAGCTGCTGGCAATCAATGCCGACCAGTACGACCTGGTGGTCAACGGCTACGAGAGCGCCTCCGGCGCCGTCCGGAACCATGACCCCGAGATCATGGTCAAGGCTTTCGAGATGGTTGGTTTGGGAGAAGAAGATGTGAAGGCCAAGTTCCCTGCCATGTACAACGCCTTCTGCTACGGCGCGCCTCCCCACGCGGGCGCGGCTCCCGGCGTGGACCGCCTGATCATGCTGCTGACCGGCGAGGAATCCATCCGCGAGGTCATCACCTTCCCCATGAACAAGAACGCCCAGGATCTGATGATGGGCGCTCCCAGCACGGTAGAGCCCAAACAGCTTTCCGATGTGCATATCCGGATCGCCGAAGAATAAATATCCTCAAACACATCCACCGAAGCCCGGTGGATGTGTTTTTGCTGCCGGGACGGGGAAGGATGCATAATCGGAAAAATCTGTTCAAAAATATTTCATAATGCTACCTCTTGACAATTTGGGATCCCGGTAGTATAGTATGCTTAGCACTCGGGAAGACAGAGTGCTAAACCGAAAGGAGGAGCCTATGGAACTGACAGAACGGAAGAAAAAGGTTTTGCAGTGCGTTGTTGAGCTTTATATCCGCACCGCGGAGCCGGTGGGCTCCAAGGCCATCTGTGAGATGCCCAATATGACATACTCCTCCGCTACCATCCGAAATGAAATGGCAGACCTGACCACCATGGGTTATCTGGAGCAGCCCCACACCTCCGCGGGACGGATCCCTTCCCCGGCGGGCTACCGGCTGTATGTGGACGAACTGATGATGTCCTACCAGATGAGCATGGACGAAACCAAGTCCATCAATTCCGCCATTGAGCATCGGATGGAGCAGCTTGACAAGATGCTGGATCAGGTGGCAAGGCTGGTGAGCCAGGCCACAGATCTGCCCGCGATTTCCGTTGCCTCCCACAGCCGGGAGATCACGGTGAGCCGGTTCGATCTGATCTTCGCCGGCTCCGGCAGCATTATCCTGGTGATCATGCTCAGCTCCGATGAGGTGATCAACAAGCTGATCAAGCTGCCTCTGGATGTGAGCGACACCGACCTGAAGCTGCTGAGCGCGGTGCTCAACGCCACAATGACCGGCATCACCCTCCGGGAATTCACCCCGGAGCTGATGGAGAGGGTCATGGGCGCGGCAGGCAATGTGTCGCCGCTGGTTCCCGTGATCCTGGACTTCACCACCGATACCCTTCGCCGGCAGCAGCAGGCAAATGTGGCGGTTTCCGGCCAGGCCAGGCTGCTGGGACATCCCGAATACCGGGACGTGGCAAAGGCGCAGAAGGTGCTGACCACCCTGGATGAGGATGTGCTGCGGCAGCTTCCCGCCGTGATGCAGAACGAGAACGGCACCAAGGTCATTGTGGGCCCCGAAAATGTGACCGAGGAGCTGAAGGATACCAGCGTGGTCATGACGAAATTCGATATAGGCGACGGAATGCAGGGCATGATCGGCGTGGTGGGCCCCACCCGTATGGATTATG
>JBJDYP010000076.1:0-1693 GCA_051867435.1 Faecousia sp. | reverse complement strand
TATTTGGCACCCGCTGTATAATGCGGATTTTGGCATTTATGCGGTGTTGCCTTAACTTTTTCCAGATTTTTTCAAGGCGGGGTTGCATAACCCGGGAATACTATGTATAATACTTACGATACAGATCATCTACGATGACTGTGGGAGGAACACATGATGCGATTCAAAGACTGGAAGCGTGAGGTTTTCACCATTCCGAATCTGCTCAGCCTGTTTCGGCTGGTGCTGATCCCTGTGTATATTACAATCTATCTCCGGGCGAAGGATATGACAGGCTATCTGGTTGCCGGCGGAATCCTTGCCGTCTCCTGTTTGACCGATATGATCGACGGAAAGATTGCAAGAAAATTCAATATGATCTCCAATCTGGGCAAGGTGCTGGATCCGGTGGCGGATAAGGCCACCCAACTCGCGCTGATCCTCTGCCTGGCATCCAACCACCCTACACTGTGGTATCTGGTCATCCTCTTTGTGGTGAAAGAAGGGTTCCAGGGCATTATGGGACTGATCAACCTGCGCAAGGGCAAGATGCTCTCCGGCGCGCTGTTCACCGGCAAAGTCTGCACCACGGTGCTGTTCCTCAGTCTGATTCTGATGGTGGTGGATCCCTATCTGAACGCCACAGCCGTCAACATCATCTGCGGCATTTGCGCGGTGTGTATGCTGATCACCTTTGGGGACTATATCCACACCTACTTCGGCAACACCGGAATGGTTCAGGATCTATGATAAAACAGCCGGAAAGCATCGCTTTCCGGCTGAAAATTTACAGCAGTTTTGCCTGGGTTTCAAACAGCTCCGCATCCAGCATCTCCCGGTAGGTGTCCATGATACGCCGGGCGGCATCGGGGATCCGGCTCGACGCGAAGATACAGAACCGCACACCGAACAGCCGCACCTGCACCTGGGTGTCCACCATGCCGCTGCGGCGGTAGAATCCCAGCCTGCGCTGTGCGATACCGGGATCCGGCGCTTCCGGGGGATATTCGCTCTCCAGGAGGATCACCTTGCCGGTATCCGCGTAAAACGCCCGCAGGGCTTCCAGGATGCCGCCGCCGATCCCCTTCCCCCGGTACCGGGGAATTACGGACAGGTAGTCCAGCAGAATCGTATCCGTGTCCTTGGGGCAGAACTGAAAGGAATAGCCCAGGAAATCGTCACCCTCGAAGGCAGCCAGGAAATCATAGCAGCCTCTTTTGTACAGCGACTCCACGATCTTCCATGCTTTCAGCTCCTCCGGCGGGAAGTCTACTGTCATATATTGGTCATAGATCTGCTTGCCCTGGTCAAGCTCCATCCGTCTCAGTTCCATACGATACACTCCAACAAATATGCGGCGGCCCCCGGTTTGGAGCCGCCGCCGGATTAAAATGGTGGCTGCTTGGAAATCGCACTTGTCACGAGATCACCCGTCGGCTTATCCGCAGATATTTCCACGGCATCGGATGTCTCAGTGCTTTTCCTTTCTATGTGTATTATAGCATAAATTTTCCGAAAATAGTGAAGTATTTTTGAACAATTTTCTTGTATTTTCTTAAGTTGTTCCGTCGAAAAAGAAAACGGGCCTTTTTGAAAAATAAGTCTTGACAAAATGTGACCGGTGATGTATGATATTCAAGCTGATTGCAAAACTTCATCTGGAGAAGTCGCGTAGCTGGCCGAGCGCGCACGATTGGAAATCGTGTATACCCCA
>JBJDYP010000075.1:0-30061 GCA_051867435.1 Faecousia sp. | reverse complement strand
ACAGCCTGTTCTACCGCACGGAAGTCACCCACAGCCAGACCCTGAACGACGGCGCTCTGAACGGTTACTACGGCGTGTCCACCTTCACCAGCTCCGCCAATGTGCGGGTCACGGAATTCATGCAGGCGCTGGGCTACAGCGCGAAAAACACCTACAACCGGTATTGCTTCGAGGAAGCGTCCCCGGTGTCCAACCTGTTCCTGAATCTGAAATACATGATCGAACGGGACGGGGAAGTGGAGGACAACCAGTTCTTTGACCCCATCTACCGCTGCGGGAATGTGTATCTGCTGCGGAACAACGCCTATCTTCCCCTGGGCTTCCTGGCAAACCCGGAGCTGGAAAACGTGGACTTTACCCGGAAAGAGGGCAGCATCACCCTGCAGAACCGGCTGTTCAGCGCCGCCACCGGCGAAAGTGAAAACGTATGGCAATATGTGCCGGACGCGGAAATCACGGCGGACAACGCCACCATTACCGGCACGAGGATCCACGGCTACTGTTCCTACACCGACTGCGGTGACGGCGCGTCCGTCAGCTACACCTTCACCGCCCACCGGAACGGTTTTCTGATCCTGGATTTGAATCTGCCCTCCCGGAACAGCTACACGGTCTACAAAAACGAGGAAAAGCTGTTCTCCGAGACCGTATCCCTGCCCCAGCAGGCCGCGGTCTCCGATGTGTGCGCCGGAGACGTGATCGAGGTGCATCTGACCTGCAAGGCAGGCGAGACCAGCACCATGACCATCCGGGCAGCCATCACCGACGGCGCCACCTTCCGGAACGGTCTGGCAACCCTGCGGGAATCCGTCCTGAATCTGACCGGGTTCTCCTCCACCCGGGTGGAGGGTACCATCGACTGCAACCGGGACGGTCTTCTCTACACCTCCATTCCCCAGGACGGCAACTGGCAGGCGACGGTGGACGGCCAGGAGGCCGAGATTGTGCTGGTGGGCAACGCCATGTGCGCCCTGCGGCTGCCGGAGGGGTCTCACACCGTGGTTTTCACCTATGTGAACCGGGCGTTCCGGCTGGGTGCCGCCCTGTCCGGCGGCTGCCTGGCGGTATTTCTGCTGATCGCCGGCATTCCCCTGCTGGCGAAGCGGAAACGGGGAAAATACGACAGATGAAATTTTGAAAACCAAAACTTGCAGCCTGGCATTCATTCTGAATTGTCCGGCTGCAAGTTTTTATGCATTTTTTAGACCATTTTCCAGACTTATTGTAAAAGATAACGGGCATATCCGGGACAAACTCCCATTTTTTGCAATTCTGCCGCTTGACAGATTCACAGCATTATGCAATAATATGGAGGAATCAATTCATTAGGAGGCACACCATGAGCTATACCCGCCGCGTACTGGACAATCTTACGAAGAAATATCATGACCAGCCGGAGTTTATCCAGGCTGTTACCGAGGTTCTCACTACCCTGGAACCCGTGATAGAAAAGAACGAAGCCCGCTATGAACGGGAGGCCATCCTGGAGCGGCTCGTGGAGCCGGACCGCCAGATCCTGTTCTCCGTGCCCTGGGTCGACGATCAGGGTCAGGTTCGGCTGAACACCGGCTACCGCATCCAGTTCTCCAACGCCATTGGCCCCTACAAGGGCGGTCTGCGGTTCCATCCCAGCGTGAACACCAGCATCATCAAGTTCCTGGGCTTCGAGCAGATCTTCAAAAATTCCCTCACCGGCCTGCCCATCGGCGGTGCCAAGGGCGGCTCCGATTTTGACCCCAAGGGCAAGTCCGACCGGGAGATCATGGCATTCTGCCAGAGCTTTATGACCGAGCTGTACAAATACATCGGCGCGGATGTGGATGTGCCCGCGGGTGATATCGGTGTAGGCGGCAGAGAGATCGGCTACCTGTACGGCCAGTACAAGCGGATCACCGGCCGCTACGAGAGTGTCCTCACCGGCAAGGGCCTGTCCTATTCCGGCTCCAAGGCAAGAACCGAGGCCACCGGCTACGGTCTGCTGTACCTGACCCGGGAGCTGATGAAGTGCCACGGTCACAGCATGGAGGGCAAGCGTGTCGTCATCTCCGGCAGCGGCAATGTTGCCATCTACGCGGCGGAAAAAGCCACCCAAATGGGTGCCAAAGTGCTGACCATGTCCGACTCCACCGGCTGGGTCTATGATCCCGACGGCATCGATGTGTCCGCCGTAAAGCAGATCAAGGAAGTGGAGCGTGCCCGGATCCGCAAATATACGGACACCCATCCCAATGCCCAATACCACGAGGGCCGGGGTGTGTGGCAGATCCCCTGCGATATTGCCCTGCCCTGTGCCACCCAGAACGAGCTTCACGGCGACGATGCCCGGCTGCTGGCAGCCAACGGCTGTATCGCCGTGTGCGAGGGTGCCAATATGCCCTCCACCATGGATGCCATCGCGGTGTTCCAGGAAAGCGGCATCTTCTATGTGCCCGGCAAGGCCTCCAACGCCGGCGGCGTTGCCACCAGCGCTCTGGAGATGAGCCAGAACGGGATGCGTCTGAACTGGGAATTTGAGGAAGTGGATGCCCGGCTGGAGAAGATCATGGTAAACATCTACCACAACATCGACCAGGCCGCAAAGCGCTACGGCATGGAGGGCAACTACATGGCAGGCGCCAACATCGCGGGCTTTGAGAAGGTCGTGGATGCCATGCTGGCCCAGGGCGTATAACAAAACATGGACGGGCCGGGTGCGTGGCTTTTCCCACGCGCCCGGCCCTCTTTTTATTGCTCCCGGCAATCCGGGAGGACTGTTCTGACCTCCGAATGGAAGAACCGCTCCTGGAAGGCAACCTGCTCCGCGATTTCTTTGGCGGAAAAGCGCAGCCCCTCCGGTGCCGCCACCCATTTTTCCTCCACATCATCGTAGCGGTGGATGATGGCGATGATCCTGCCCGTAAACTCTGCCACAGGGTGGTCAACGCCCAGAATGTAGACATCCTGTTCTTCCCCATCCGGCGCCAGGATCCCCTCCACATATCCGTAGTTCACCGGATAGCGGATGTCCTTGTGCCTGGGGTGGAGGCTCCCCAGAGGTCTGTCCACCACCACCCGCACCGTCTTCCCGAGCATCGGTTATCTCTCGTAGTCGCCGCTGACGCGGGTGGCAATCATGTGGTGGAACCGCTCCTTGGCGGCAAGGTGCAGGGGGTGCTTCTGGTAGGAAGCCAGAGCTTCCCTGGACGAAAATTCGGAATACAGCACATAGTCCGCGCCGCCCTGATAGGTGCGGGTGACCTCCATATGCTCCAGCCCGGGTATCTGCCCCACCAGAGGCTCCAGGCAGGACGCGATGAACGCCACGGACGCGTCCTTGTCCAGGTCTTCTCTCAGCGTGTACACAACAATATGCTTGATCATGGTGATTCCTCCTTACAAAAATACCGGAGCCATCTCGGGACAGCTCCGGTATGTATTGTCTGATTACTCAGCGTCCTCTGCAGGCTCCTCCGCAGGGGTCTCCAGCAGCGCGCGGATGGACAGGGAGATGCGCTTGTTCTCGGCATCCACGTCGATCAGCTTGACCTGGACTTCCTGACCCTCGGTCAGAACATCCTCGGGCTTGCCGATGCGGCGGTCAGCGATCTGGGAGATGTGGATCAGGCCGTCAACGCCGGGCAGGATCTCCGCGAAGGCGCCGAAGGTCATCAGCTTCACGACCTTGGCAGTCAGCACGTCGCCGACCTGGTAACGGGTCATGAACTGGTTCCAGGGGTTCATCTCCGCGGTCTTGTAGCCCAGGGAGATCTTGTGCTTCGCTGCATCAAAGCTGATGACGAACACATCGATCTCGTCGCCCACCTTCACAACCTCCGCGGGGTTCTTGATGCGGTTCCAGCTCAGCTCGGAAACATGAACCATGCCGTCCACACCGCCGATGTCCACGAAAGCGCCGTAGGAAGTCAGGGACTTCACCACGCCGTGATACTTGGCGCCCACCTCAATGCTGTTCCAGATCTGCTCCTGGGCAGCCTTACGCTCCTCGGCGTTGGCAGCGCGGATGGAGCCGATCACACGGCGGCGCGCACGGTTGACCTCGGTGATCTTCAGCTTCACATTCTTGCCCACCATGGCGGACATATCGCCGCCCTTGGCAACGCCGGACTGGGAAGCGGGAATGAAGACCCGGATGCCCTTCACATTGCACACCAGACCGCCCTTGTTCTCCTCGGTGATGGTGCCTTCGATGGTGGTCTTCTCCTCGCAGGCGGCAGCCATGTCGTCCCAAACCTTCATGCCGTCCAGCTTCTTCTTGGAGAGCTGGCAGGTGCCCTCCTGGTCGTTCACACGAACGACAAACACTTCGATCTCATCGCCCACCTTCAGAATGTCCTCGGGCTTGACGGAAGGATCGCTGCTGACTTCATCATAAGGGATATAGCCTGCGTGCTTGGTGCCCAGGTCGATCTGCACTTCGGTGCTGCCGATCCCGGTAACGATACCCTTGACCTTATCTCCTGTATTTAAAGTCTTGATGGACTGCTCGAGAAGCTCGGCAAAGTTCTCCTCCTGCACAGCATCAGCATTTACAATTTCGCTCATAGTCTTATTGACCTCCTTTATAATCCACGCCGGTGTCGACGCACCAGCCGTGATTCCAACATCCGCAACGCCCGCGAAATCCTCTTTTCGCAGCTCATTGGCATTATCCACCAGGAAAACCCGGCTGCAATGCTCCCGGCAAATCATGGCAAGCCGCCCGGTGTTGGAGCTTGTCCTGTCTCCCACCACAACCATGGCGCCGCATTTGCCGCTCAGTTCGGCCGCTTCATTCTGCCGATACTCCGTTGCTCTACATATTGTATCAAAGATTTTCAAGTTAGTAAACTGTTTTTTTGCAATTTCTCCGCATAATTTCCACAAAAATTCTGTGGAAGTGGTTTGCGAAACCATGCAAATCGCACGATTTGGCGCAACTTCGCCGGATTTCGCCCATTTTTCCAGCTCCTCCGGGGTCTCAAAGACCACGCGGTTGTCCGTCCAGCCCGCGATGGCCGTCACCTCCGGGTGGGATCTGGTGCCGATGATCACGCTCAGCGCCCCGTCCCTGTCCGCCTGGCTCACGATGCCGTGGATCCGCTTGACAAAGGGGCAGGTGGCATCCACGATCTCCACATTCTGCCGCTCCAACTGCCGGTAGACCTGCCGGCTCACGCCGTGGGAACGGATGATCACCGTGCTGCCCGGCGCGGCCTGCTCCGGGCTGTCGATCACCTTCACACCCGCTGCCTCAAACCGCTCCACCACATGGCGGTTGTGGATGATGGGACCCAGCGTAAAGACCTGCCTGCCCTCGGCGGCAGCCTTCTCCACCAGCTCCACCGCCCGGCTCACGCCGAAGCAGAAGCCGGCATTCTTTGCCACCGTTACACGCATACGCCGATTTTCTCCCGGACGATGGCCTTCATGGCTTCCACCACCTGGTCAATGTCCAGCTCCGAGCTGTCCAGCAGCACCGCGTCCTCCGCCTGCTTCAGCGGCGCCACTGCCCGGTGGGAATCCTGATCGTCCCGCTGCCGGATCTCCTTCAGCACCTGATCGAAGTCCGCCTTTTCTCCCCTGTCCAGCATTTCCCGGCAGCGCCGCCGGGCACGAACCTCCGGGGATGCCGTCAGGAAGATCTTCACATCCGCCCGGGGCAGCACCACGGTGCCGATGTCCCGTCCGTCCATGACCACATTGTATTTCCTCGCCATATCCCGCTGCATATCCAGCATGGTATCCCGGACGATCTTGTGGGCGGAAACGGCGGAAGCCAGCATGGACACCTGAGGGGTACGGATATCGTCCGTCACATCCATGCCGTTCATGATCATGTGCTGCTTTCCCTCCTGGTCATAGGTGATGTCCACGGTCAGCTCGTCGATATAACGGCGGATCCCGTCCACATCCTTGGGACTCACGCCCCACAGATCCATAAAGTAGCCCACCGTGCGGTAGATGGCGCCGGTGTCCACATAGCAGTAGCCCAGCTCCCTGGCCAGCCGTCTGGCGATGGTGCTTTTGCCCGCGCCCGCGGGGCCGTCGATTGCGATTGCGTATGTCTTTTTCATGAAATATCCTCACTTTTTGGGAACGGACGGAACAGATCGATCCGTCACATACCGGTATTTCAAGGGATACCCCTTGTGCTCTCCGGGGTCATGCCTCCCCGCGCAGCTTTTCCAGCGCCGCCGTTTCCCTGGCAGTCACCTCGCCGGATGTCAGCCCCAGGCGCTTGCCCGTCTGCTCCGGGTCCATGGGCAGGCCGCCCTCCAGACCGAACCGCAGAGTCAGCACCTGGGCATCCAGAGGTTCCAGCACGCTCAGCAGCTCGGCGATCCGGCTCCGCATCTGGAAATACGCGGTGTCCTCCACCGCCTGCTCGTCCTCCGGGGTCTGCTCCCTGGGCTCCATGGACTTTTTGGCCTGTTCCACGGCACGGACGGCTTCCATCTGCCGCTGCAGTTCTTCCACCACGGCAGGCGTGGTGTCCAGCTCCCGGGCGATCTCCTCCGGGGTCGCGTTGTGACCCAGCCGGGTTAGCAGGGCACGGTCTGCCCTTTTATACCGTTCCAGCGCGTCCCGCAGGGCATCTCCCGCGCCGGCCGCTCTGGCCTGCAGGGTGATGGCGCGTTCCATGGCCTGGCGGATCCACCAATCCAGCTTGTCCGGCTCCCCGTTTACCATGCCCTGCCACAGTCCCAGGCTGCCCTCCTGGATCAGATCCAGCAGCAGCACGCCCCGTCCCACAAAATCCTTTGCCATGGCGACCACTTTGGGCAGGTTCGCCGCGGTTTGGGCATCCATATCCAGCGGATGCGCCGGGCGCTCCGCCAGACGGGCGATTTCCTCCAGATACAGCCGCAGCGGGTCATTTTCGGGAAGCCCGCCGGGAAGCGCGCCGGTTTCCACCAGCTCCCGCTCCTCCCGGAGCCGCAGCGCCGTATCCCCGGCAGCCGCCACATCCGGCAGATCCTCCACCGCCAGCTCGATCCCCCGGCTTTCCAGCTCCAGCGCCGCGTCCTCCACGGTCTGCTGGTCCTCATGCTCCAAAAGCGCCAGAAAACGAACCGCGGACAGCCGCTCTCCCCGGGACAGCCGGGACACTGTTGCCTCCCAGGGCGTGATTTCAAAGGAAAAATCCTGTTCGTTCATTCCAAAAAGTCCTCCAATCCGAAGCTCGCGCCCATTTTTTGCAGCCGCTCCATGGCCTGATGCTCGATTTGCCGCACCCGTTCCTTGGACACGCCCAGCATGGCGCCGATCTCCTCTAAGGAATGGCACACCCCATCCTCCATGCCGTAGTGCAGCCGCAGCACCTGGGCCTGCCGCTCCGACAGCATGGAAAGCAGGGTCGCCATGGTCTGCTCCAGCTCCCTGCGGATCAGCTCCGCCTGGGGTTGGGCAGCGCCCCGGTCGGAAACGCCGCTGCCCAGGCTGGATTCGCCATCCTCGCCCACCGCGGCATCCAGGGACATCACATCCGGGGACAGCAGCAGGTATTCCCGCACCTTGTTCTCCGGGATCCCGCACTGCTCCGCCAGGTATTCCGCCGTGGGCTCCTGTCCGGTCTGCTGAATATAGGCGGATTTCGCAAGCTGCAGCTTTCGCATTTTCTCCGCCGTATGTACCGGCACCCGGATCACACCGCTGTGATTCAGCAGGCTCCTGGTCACGCCCTGACGGATCCACTTGGTGGCATAGGTGGAAAAGCGGCAGTCTCTGGTATAGTCAAACTTCTTGGCCGCCACCAGCAGCCCGATACTGCCCTCCTGGATGAGATCCAGCAGCGGTACACCCCTGCCGGCATATTCCCTTGCCACGCTGACCACCAGACGGAGGTTCGAGTTCACCATCTGCCGGATGGCAGCCTCGTCACCCCGGGCGCAGCGCCGGGCCAGATCCCGTTCCTCCTCCGGGCTCAGCAGCGGATAGCGGCGGATCTCCTGCATATACTGGCGCACATCCTCCTCGCCGGAGCTGATCACCAGGTCTGTTTTTTCCTGTTCCGGTGCGGTCACACTCATCCGTTGTACCCTTTTCTTTCCTTCATTTTGTTCCGCAGCGCCATCAGGTCATCGTCGCTTCGCACCGAACCGCTGGCGTGCTCCGTCTGGATGGTGCGGACGAAATCCTTCATGGCATCGGCATTCACCGGCCCCTGCTGGCGCTGCAAAATGCCCGCCACATGGGACATTTCCTCGGGGTTCAGATCCTCCAGCACCCCGGCAGACAGTTCCATTCCGTTTTGGAACCGCTCCCGAAGCTGGCGGAACACCCGTCCCAGCAGCTCGCAGGAAAATTCCTCCGGCTGCAGGCTGCCGGTCTCCTGCATCATGGCGCCTTCCCGCAGGATCAGCCCCAGCACGCCTTCCTCCGCCACGGCGGATTTCACATTGTCATAGCGAATGGCGCGGCTCTTCGGCTGCATGGCTTTGGCGGGCGCCAGATCCACCTTCTCCTGCTTCTTCTTTTCCCGTGCCAGCCGCCGTTTATACGCCTTGCCGGTCTCCATCTTCATCACGTCCGGGCTGATCTGGGCGGCCTCGGCGGCACGGCTGCCGTAGACCTCCCGCTGAACGGCGCCCAGAGTGGACAGCAGCTCCGCCGCCTCCTGAATAAACTTCACCCGGTCTTCGTCCTGGCGAAGATCGTATTTCTTCCGGATTGCCTGAAGCTGATACTCCACCCGGTTGGAGGATTCCTCCAGCAGCAGTTTGAACCTGTCCGCGCCGAATTTCTTTAAGAATTCGTCCGGGTCCTTGGCATCCCGCATCCGCAGGACTTTCACCTGCAAGCCGGCCTTTTCCAGCATGGGAATGGCACGGTGGGTGGCGTTTTGCCCCGCGTTGTCCCCGTCATAGGTCAGGATCACCTGGTCGGTGTAGCGGGAGAGCAGCGCCGCGTGCTCCTCGGTCAGGGAGGTGCCCAGGGAGGCCACCGCGCAGTCAAACCCGTACTGGTGCAGTGCCACGGTGTCCATATACCCTTCCGTCAGGATCAGGTAGCCCCGCTTGGATTTTTTGGCGTAGTTCAGACCGAACAGGTTCTTTCTCTTGTTAAAAATCACCGTTTCCGGGGAATTCAGGTACTTGGGCGTGGAGTCATCCATGACCCGTCCGCCGAAGCCGATCACATTGCCCCGCACATCGATGATGGGGAACATGAGCCGGTTGCGGAAATAGTCGTAAAGGCTGCCGTTTTTCTTGCTGACCCCCACCAGGCCCGCGTCCTTCAGCTCCTGGTCGGTGTAGCCCTTCTTCCGCATGGCATCGGTCATGGCGCTCCAGCCATTGGGCGCGAAGCCGATGCCGAAGCTGGTCAGGGTGCCCTTGGTCATGCCCCGCTTTTGGGCATAGGCCAGACCTTCCGCGCCCGCGGGCAGATAGAGCTGGGCATGATAAAACCGGGCAGCCTCCTTCATCAGCGCCCAAAGCCGCTCCTGCTGGCGGTAGCGGCTCTGGTACTGGGGATCCTCCGGCACCTGGATGCCCGCCCGTCTGGCAAGGGCCCGGACGGCATCGGGGTAGCTTAAGCCCTCGATCTCCATCATGAAGTTGATGGCGCCGCCGCCCTTGTGGCAGCCGAAGCAATAGTAGATTCCCTTGTCGGGGGAAACGGAAAAAGACGCGGTTTTCTCTCCGTGGAAGGGGCACAGGCCGAACAGATTTCCCCCGGAGCGCTTCAGCGTCACATACTGCCCCACCACATCCTCAATGGGATTGCGGGCAATGACCTCGTCCAGAAATGACGGTGGAAATGCCATGGCTCTGCCTCCTTTCACAAAACCGCGTCTTGGGTTACAGATAATTATAGCACATTATCCCCGGACACGCCAGCCCAGCGGGATAAAAAGTTCGGAATATTTGTCCACGGCGTACTTGTCGGTCATGCCGGCAATGTAGTCGCACACGGTGCGCTCCATGCCGTCGAAGGAAAGCTGGGGCAGAAAATCCGCCGGAAGCGCCTCCGGGTGCCGGATGTAGTAGTCGTAGAGCCGCTGGAGCATATCTCTGGCCTTGCTTTCTTCTCCCTTTGCCACAGGGTTGCGGTAGACCCGCTCGAACATAAAGCTCCGAAGCTCCGCCAGCGCCTGCTCCACCCGGGGTGTCATTTGCAGAGCGCCTGCCTCCCGGGAGGTCATGATGATGTCGCAGACCAGCGCATTGATCCGGTCCCGGTGGTTGGTGCCCAGCGCATGGGAAACGGAATCCGGGATATCGTCCTCCGTCAGGATCCCGGCGCGCATGGCGTCGTCAATATCGTGGTTCACATAGGCGATCTGATCGGAACGGCGGACGATCTGCCCCTCCAGAGTCTCGGGAATGTATTCTCCCGTGTGCCCCAGAATGCCCAGGCGCACCTCATGGGTCAGGTTCAGCCCTTCCCCGTCCTTTTCCAGAATGTCCACCACCCGCAGGCTCTGCTCATTGTGCCGGAAGGGCTTGCCCGTTGCCTGGGTCAGCGCCACCTCTCCCGCGTGACCGAAGGGCGTATGCCCCAGGTCATGTCCCATGGCGATGGCTTCCGCCAGATCCTCGTTGAGACGCAGCCCTCTGGCAATCGTCCGGGCGATCCGCGCCACCTCCAGGGTGTGGGTCATACGGGTGCGGTAGTGGTCGCCCTCGGGCCGCAGAAAGACCTGGGTCTTGTGCATCAGCCGGCGGAAGGCCTTGCTGTGGACGATGCGGTCCGTATCCCGCTGATAGCAGGTGCGGACATCGGTATCCCCCGGTGCCTCCGGGATGGGTCTGCCCCGGCTGGCATCGGAAAACGCCGCTTTGGGGCTCAGGATCTCATGTTCCTGCTGTTCCAGCATTTCACGAATGGTCATTTTTCCATCCTCCTTACCCGTTTTCCACCGGGAACGCCCGGTATTCCTGTCCGGTCTCCATCCCCTCCACCCTGGCGGCGCTCAGATCCGTCAGCCGTTCCAGAAAGGGTTGCGCCTGGGCTTCGGGAACCAGAATTTCCAGCTCCACATCCGCGCCGAACTGAATGTCCCGGAGAATGCCGCCGAAGGCAGCCACCTCCAGCTTCACCCGCTCAAAGAAGGTATAGGGGCAGGGCACATACAGCGCCGTCCACACCCGTTTCATGGATTTTCCCGCCGCGTCCACGGCGATTTTCGCGCCCCGGGTGTAGGCGCGCACCAGTCCCCCGGCACCCAGCAGAATGCCGCCGAAGTAACGGGTCACCACACAGACCACGTTGAAAAGTCCCTCCCGCTGCAAAACCTGCAGCATGGGCATCCCCGCGGTGCCGCCGGGTTCGCCGTCGTCGGAGAAGCGAACCGCTCCGTCCCGGATGATATAGGCCCAGCAATTGTGGGTCGCGTCA
This sequence comes from Faecousia sp., assembly GCA_051867435.1. Lineage (GTDB taxonomy): Bacteria > Bacillota > Clostridia > Oscillospirales > Oscillospiraceae > Faecousia. Next base: position 18,739 of record JBJDYP010000075.1, on the reverse strand, counting down.
TAGTGCTGCTTTTTCATCTGCTGGATCTTCTCCAGCGCCTGTTCTTCGGTCTCTACCTGCCAGATCCTGCCGATAAACCGGGATTTCTTCTCATAGAATTCATCCTCACCGAAGCCGGTGGGCACCAGATACTCGTCCAAGCCTCAGCACTCCTTTACCAAATAGTCCTTCAGTCTTCCAAAGAGGATCTCGTCCACCACCGTGTCCACTTCGATCCCCTCCGGGGTATACTCCACCTTTTTCACCTGGGCAGAGCTGTGCAGGGTGTCCACCATGCCGCCCATGGCATAGGGCAGCCGCACCAGCACATGGTGCAGTCCCCGGTTCAGGGCCTTTTCGATGGCGGACAAAAGGCTTTCCATGCCGGTGCCTCCGGCGGCAGAGATGGCAACGGTGTTTTCTCCCACCGGGATATCCTCCGGCTGCACCAGATCCGCCTTGTTATAGCATAGAATCACCGGGGTGCCGGGCTTGGCAAGCTGGGTGATCAGCTTCTCCACCACCCGGATATGCTCCTCCCGGTTGGGATCCGCGGAATCGATCACATGGAGCAGCAGATCCGCGTACTGCAGCTCCTCCAGGGTCGCCCGGAAGGCCTCCACCAGATGGTGGGGCAGCTTGGCAATAAATCCCACGGTGTCCGACAGCACCACATCCAGATTGTCAGACACGGTAAGCTGGCGGGAAGTGGTGTCCAGAGTGTCAAACAGCCGGTTATTTGCCGGGATCCCCGCGCCGGTAAGCCGGTTCAGCAGCGTGGACTTGCCGGCGTTGGTATAGCCCACGATGGCAACCACAGGCACGGAATTCTTGATTCTCCGTTCCCGCTGGACGGCACGCACGTTCCGCACCTGCTCCAGCTCCTGCTCCAGCCTGGTGATCCGCTCCCGGATGTGCCGCCTGTCGGACTCCAGCTTGGTCTCGCCGGGACCTCTGGTGCCGATGCCGCCGCCCTGCCGGGACAGGCTTTTGCCCATGCCGGACAGCTTGGGCAGAAGATACCGGTACTGGGCAAGCTCCACCTGGAGCCGGCCCTCCCTGGTTCTGGCTCGCTGGGCAAAAATGTCCAGAATCAGGGCGCTGCGGTCCAGCACCGTCACGCCCAGGATCTCCTCCAGCGCCCGGATCTGCCCGGGGGACAGGTCATTGTCAAACACCGCCATGGTAGAGGCCGTGGCCTCAATGAGCATCCGAACCTCCTGGGCCTTTCCCTCGCCGATGAAGCTGTGGGCATCGGGACTGTGGCGGTTTTGCAGGATCTTCGCGGTGCAGAATCCCCCCGCCGTCTCCAGCAGGGCTTCCAGCTCCTCCAAAGATTCTTCGGTGGCGGTCTGGTCAGAGCGGAAGCAGTCCGCGTTCAGCCCCACCAGGACGGCGCGTTCCCGCACCGATTCGTCAAAATTCAATTCCATATCGTACCTCCCCTGTTCTGAGGTGCGGAAAATACAAAAAGTCCGCACCACTTTCGCAGTGCGGACTTCAGACTTACTTCAGGCCAAATCTCTTATTGAACCGATCAACACGTCCACCGGTGTCAACCAGCTTCTGCTTGCCGGTATAGAAAGGGTGGCACTTGGAGCAGATTTCAACACGAATGTCCTTCTTGGTGGAGCCGGTCGTAAAGACGTTGCCACAAGCACAGCGAATCGTCGTCTGTTCGTATTTGGGATGGATACCTTCCTTCATGTTGTTCACCTCTTTCTTGTCATGTAAAAGGGCATAATCGCCCCAGCAATCTTTAATCGCCCGAGTATCATATCACACCAGGGCACAAAATGCAAGCATTATTTTTTCTTTTTTTCAATTTTCCGAAGGATCCTCCGGTTATTTCACCAGATACTGCTCCCAGGGCAAATCCCCTTCCATGCGGAAGGCCTTTCGGATGCCCTCGCACAGCACGGCGAGCTTGTTTTGCAGAATGGGGGTCTCAAAGGAGTTGTAGGGCATCATGGCGTATTCAAAGATCCTGGCCCGGTCCTCGTTGGGATAGCTCATGGAGTACAGATCCAAAAACGCGGGATCGTCGCCGGTCGTCCAGAGGGAATCCGAATCCTCCCCGGTTTCCGTATAGCTGTAGAAGTAATCCGCGCCCTCCGGGTTCAGATTTGCCCAGTCGTCGTAGGTGTTCTTCCGGCTCATGACCGCGGTGTCAATGACATGGAACAGCTCGTGGAAGAATGTCCAGGAAAGATCGTCGTCCAGCTCCAGAACGATGTAGGCACTGTCCGAATCCCGATATTGCAGCCCTGCCGCGTCGGGAACGCCGAATTCCGACGCGGTGACGATCCGGTCCACCAGCGCGATGGTCAGGGTGCGGTTGGTGCCCCAGGTGGCGAGCTTGGCCAGGAAGCCCTCGGGAAGCTGCGCCTGTGCGCGCTCCAACTGATCCATGGCCTGCTGCAGCGCCAGGGGATGATAGTCCTTTTGGAAGGTGTACCAGTCGTTTTCCAGGTCGTCGATCCCGCTCCACACCAGAATTTTCACGCCCAGCGCCTTGCCCAGCTCTTTTGCCCGGGCTTCACAGGCGGCAAGCCCCTCCAGATCCGGGTTGTCCAGGGTGTAGTGCGGGGTGATGTAGTTGGTTTCGTCCTCCGTGGGGCTTCTGCCGATTTCCCAGCACAGAATCACGCTGTCGACATAGCTGTACATCCAGACATATTTCCCGTCCCGGGAGATCTGGAGGAGATCCCCATAGAACCCGGGGAGGGTCACACTGCCGGTCTTTCTGCCGGTTTCCAGATCATAGGCTTCCAGCGTCATTCTGTCATTCTCGTCCCAGATGCTCATCACGGCAACGCCCTGTTCCAGGGAAGCGCAGCGGAACAGCCGGTCCGAATCCAGCCCAAGCTGGTGGGTTTCTCCATCCACCTGTCCAAAGAGAAACTCCGCGACATGGTTGTACCGGCTGACAAAGTAGGAATCCCCGCCGGTCACCCACAGGCCAAACTGTTCCTCCGACCGGAAGAGCAGCTCGCCGGTGTCCGCGTCCACGATCTCCGAGGTGTAGACACCGTCTTCAAACCGGCCGCACAGCAGGCAGGCGCCGTCAAATATCACACTCTCCAGGAACGTGGACTCCTCCTTGCCTTCCCGCAGAAGCACGGAATTCCCCTGGGCAATATCGTACTCCCGGATGGAGCTGCCGGCGGTGTAATAGATAGTCCCGAAGTCCGGGGACAGGAGGGTACTGCTGTCTGCCGCGTCCGCGGGCAGCACCGCCCGCGCCGCCTCCTGCAGATCCCCGTCCAGCATTACAAAGGATGCCGCGTCCTCATCGTAGTAGGCAAACCGCGTCCCGTCGCCGCTGACCATCCAGCGGCAGAGGTAGGAATCCGTGATGATTTCCCGGCTTGCGGTGCGGTGCAGATCCTCACCCGCCAGTATGGTCAGCACATAGGAGGTTCTGCCCGTCTCCTCGTTGAAGCCGCTGCCCGCCAGAAACACGCCGTCCGGCAGCAGCAGGTACTCCGCCACGCAGTAGTTTGGGTATTCCTCCCGAAGCAGGCTTTCCGGGTCAAAGCAGCGCAGCGCGCCGCCGGATTCCTGCTCAAACGGCGAATCCGGCACATACGAACCGGGCTCCGCGGGCGGCTCCGTGGGAACCGTCGTGGGCTGGGTGGCAGAGGGCTGGGGCTCCGTGGTGGGCAGGGTGGTAGGCTCCGGCTGTTCCCGGACACAGCCCGACAGCAGAAGCAGCACCGAAAGCGCCAGAATGATCCATTTTTTCATATCACTATTGTCTCCTTGCAAGTGTATAGTCGTCGCCCTGCCGGTAGTAAGGGCAGCGGGAATTGTCCGCAATCAGGAACCGGTACACCTCGTCCTCGTCCAAATCCTTCATGCAGTAATACTCATCATATTCCTCGTCGTAGTCAAAATACCAGCAGGTATCACATTCGCTTCCGCCCATGGCTCATTCCTCCCAGATGTGGAACCGGAACACCCCGTCCTCCAGAATCAGGCAGCTATGGCTGCCGTCCTTGGGGATGGACACGGAGCCGGGATTCAGGCAGCGGATGCCGCCGATCGTCTCGTCCGTCTTCACATGGGTGTGTCCCGACAGGAACACCGTGCCCGCCTTCAGCGCGGGAAGCGCCTTGGGAGAGGCGTGATGGCCGTGGGTCAGGTACAGATCCAGATCGTCCGCCGATAAGAGCGCGTACTCCGCCAGAATCGGAAAGGGCAGCACCATCTGATCCACCTCCGCGTCGCAGTTGCCCCGCACCGCCAGGATCCGGTCCTGCCAGGCGGACAGCATGGGGATCACCTGCTTGGGCGCGTAGTCCCGGGGCAGGTCATTGCGGGGGCCGTGGTAGAGAAGGTCTCCCAGCAGCAGGATCCGGTCCGGCTGAAGCTGCTTCGCCAATTCAAAGAGTTTGGCTGTCCAGTATGCGGATCCGTGGAGATCCGACGCGATCAAAAGTTTCATGGTATTCACCTCTCAGATAAGGGAAGCTCTGATTCAATCGGCAAGTGCTGACAGCAAGATGAAGGAAAAGATCTGCTGCTCAGCCGCGGACGATTGATTCAGAGGTTCCTAAGTATGCGGCCATATCAAAGCCGCGCAGAACCTCATCCTTCCGCAGATACAGCGGATGATGGGGATGTCCCTTTTTGGAGATGGCACCGGCGCAGTACCAGGCAGCGCCGTAAGCCGCACCGATGGCGGCCATATCCCGGACGCAGTCCATAAGATAGTCCCGCTTTTCAATGATGGCGCCCCAGGCAGCCCAGACCGCGGGCTTTTCGGAGATGGACAGCACATAGCGGAAGGCCTCCATGTTCTCCCTGTGCAGCGCCGGGTTGCAGCACCGCTCCATGGCATCCGGGTCGGTGGCACGCTGGGCATAGACATTGAACATCAGGAAGCTGTCATAGCCGTTGCCCAGAGCAATGCGCTGAACGGATTTCAGGGTGTTGTCCAGATCGTCCGGTCTGGCGGTGGAGGGGTTGATCCCAATGCAGATCAGCGGGTTTTTTCCCCGGGTGCCCAATATGTAGCGGTACTCCGAATAGAAATTCGGCGCGTAGAGCCATTTTTCGATGTCATACTCCCCGTTGGGGGTGTTGGCGGCCTCCAGCGCCCGGGAAAAGGGCACCAGCTCCAGCTCCGCCGTGGTTCCTTTTGGAATGTGCATCAGTTTTCCTCCCGGGGCGCTGCCGGAGGGAACCAGCAGGAATTTGCGGGGTCATGGAAGGGACACTCCGCCTGCTCCAATCCCTTCTGGCGGCACCAGCCGGAAAAAGCGGTGTCCAGAAACGGAAACACGCCCTCCATGCTGCTTTGCAGGGTTGCCGCCCTGCCGTCCGAAAGGTAAAGCTCAATGACGATCCCTCCGGCGGTGGTAAAAATCTGCTGGGACACGATGTCCGAATGGCGGTAGGAAACACTCTTTCTGCCGAAGGTGGTCAGCACAAAGCCGTCCGCGTCATAAAACAGGCCGAAGCTCATATAGTAAATGAGAAGCACCAGTCCGGTCAGCCCCAGGATGGCGGCGCACACCGGCAGCAGCGGGCCCATTTCCCACCGGGTCAGCGCCGCGGCGGCAAGCACCAACAGCACCAGGCCTCCCAGGGCATAGCGGTTGTTGAGCCGCACCGCCAGCCCGCTTTTATGCTCTTTTTTGCTGCGGAACAGCTTGTGAAACAGCTTGTCGATGCCGTAGCAGGCGCCGATCACGGCGGCGCAGAAAAGCAAACACGAAATCAGTTTCATACAGACTCCTCAATGTCTGCCCAGATGACCTTGTCAACCGGGATGTCGAAGGCTTCCGTCTCCAGCTTGGGGCGCATCTGGAAGCCATAGCAAAGGGCAATGGTGGGATGTTCGGGTTCCCGGCTGAGAAAGCGGTCGTAGAAGCCGCCGCCGTAGCCGATCCGGTGTCCCTCCGGGTCAAAGCAAAGCCCGGGCATCAGCACCAGCGCGGTCTTGTCCTCCGCGGGGTTTTCCTCGCTCACCGGCTCGGGAATACCGCAGTAGCCCGGGGCGATGCCGCCCAGATCCCGAATGTAGAAAAAGCGCATCTCATCTCCGATGACCTTGGGCACCGCCACCCGTTTCCCGTCCAGAATCGCCTGCTCCAGCATGGGAACCGTGCGAACCTCCTGGTTGTAGGGCAGGTAAAAATAGATGGTGTTCGCGCGCCTGTATTCCTCGCTCTCCCGGAAAAGCCTGCCCAGGACGATTCCGGCGGCAGCGATCTGTTCTTCCGTCAGGGCGCGCTTGCGCTCCCGGATCTGCCTGCGCAGCGCGGCCTTATCCATTTTCCCCCTCCTGAACGGGCGGCTCCTTGCGGAACAGCTTAAACCACAGGAAAATGGCGATCTGCCCGGGGATGCCCAGCAGCATGACCCGCCAGGAGTTGGCGGAAAACAGCACCTGCAGCGTCAGGCAAAAGGAAAACAGGAAGCCCCATACCATAATGGAGATCAGCGCCTGGTTCCAGCCAAAATCGTGCCACGCGGAACGGACGCACAGCACCACCAGCGCGTTGACCGGCACGGCATACACGAAGCCGATCCAGCTATAGGGCACATGGAGAGAGGAAAGCATCACAAAAAACAGCAGAGCAACCGTCCATACCAATACGGAGCAGAGCTTCAGGATCACGCCCTTATTCACGGTGCGCCTGGGCTTCTCCTCCTTGGGCGGCTCCTCCGGCTCCGGACGGTAGGTGCCCAGCAGCTCGTCGGCGCTGACGCCGAACAGCCTGGCGATGGACACAATGGTCGCCGCGTCCGGGGCAGACTCTCCCCGCTCCCATTTGGAAACCGCTTTGTCTGAATAGTTGAGTTTTTGGGCAAGCTCCGCCTGCGTCAGACCCGCTCTGCGGCGGCACGCGCCAATGTTGATGCCCAGTTCTTCCCGGAATTTCTGCTGATCCATGGCCCCTCCGAAAAATGCTGATAGTTGATTGTAGTATATCAGATATTACAAAAAATTGCAACCACCGAAAAAATCGTCACTTTTTGGTCTTTTCCGGCATATGGTTGGTTATGCGGGATCGGGCAGTGCTTCCTTCGCCCATAAGGAAGGATCCCGTTTCGATAGAAGCTGTCCCGCGGAAACGCACTCCACGGGACAGCTTCGCCTGTGAATAATCTCCCACACGGCGGACATACTACTCCCGACACCAATGAAAAGGAGGAACTGTCATGAGCTGCAATGCAAACAAGTGCATTGAATGCACCGTCAGCCAGTGCGCGAATCACTGCGACACCGGCAACTACTGCTCTCTGGAGCGGATTCTGGTGGGCACCCACGAGTGTAACCCCACTATGGAGCAGTGTACCGACTGTATGTCTTTCCGCAAAAAGTAAAAACCCGCAGCAGGCTTCCGCGGCAAAACGCGGAAGCCTCAGCGTGTCAAAAAAGATGTTTTTGACACACGCTCAGACGGTCAAGAAAGCCCCAAAGCCGAGCAAACGCAAGCCGTCGGCGTACATAGGTACGGTAGGCTTGCGTTTGCGACGGAAGTCAAAATCCCCTGAAAGGAAACCATGGAAGCCCAAAAAAGAACAATCCTTTTCTGTTGTTGATCCTCCTTATGGATCGCTGCGGTGATTACCTCCCCATAATCGGTTTTGACGGTTTGGGGGTTTATTGACAGTCTGAGGCTTCCGCGGCAAAACGCGGAAGCCTCTGCCTTTTCCGGGGAAAACGGTACTTGACGGAGGGCAAAAATGGGAGTATCATGAAGAAAATCGTTAAAAAAACGTTTTGCCTTCGGACATATTTTCGTCACATCCGGGCATTATGATGATTTCATCACAAATACAGGAGGCGTTCCTATGGAACCTTATGATCGCAACGAAGAAGAACTGCTCCCCCTGGAGCCTGAAGATACGGAAGCGGAAGAAATCCAGCCGGTGGAAGAGGAGGCTTTTGAGGAGGAGACAGAGCCCATGGGCAATGTGGAAAAATCCTCTCCTTTCTCGGATTCTCCCTATGAGCGGGTCACGGTATCCCACCAGAGCGCCAATAAGCCCCGCAAGGAGAAAAAGCCCGGCCGGGTGCTGAAAACCCTGACCGCCGCCGTGCTGACCGTGGCAGTCGCCGCCGGGAGCTGCGCCGTCACCGCCGCTCTGCTGGAACACAAATGGGCGGAGCGCCTGAGCAGCGCGGAAGCCGCCCACGAAGTCCAGACTGCCGCGCTGGAGCAGAAAATCAGCGACCTGGAAAACGAGGTGACCAAGAACTCCCCCGCTGCCTCCGGCATCTCCGTGTCCGGCAGCCCTGCCGCAGTGGAAGGCGGTCTGACCCCCAGCCAGGTCTACGCAAAGAATGTGGCCAGCGTGGTGGCCATCTCCAACCAGGCCACCGTGAATTATTACGGTCAGATCTCTGAGACCGCGTCCTCCGGCTCCGGCTTTATCCTTTCCGCCGACGGCTATGTGGTGTCCAACTATCATGTGGTGCAGGGCGCCACCACCCTCACCGTCATGACCATGGACGGCAGCGAATACGACGCGGTGCTGGTGGGCTATGACGAGGCCAACGACATTTCCGTGCTGAAAATCGACGCCACGGGTCTGACCCCCGTCACCCTGGGCAGCTCCGATTCCCTGATCGTAGGCGATCAGGTGGTCGCCATCGGCAACCCCCTGGGTGAGCTGACCTCCACCCTGACCGTGGGCTATGTCAGCGCCAAGGACCGGGTGATCAACACCGACGGCACCTACATCAACATGATGCAGACCGACGCTGCCATCAACCCCGGCAACTCCGGCGGCCCCCTGTTCAATATGAAAGGCGAGGTCGTGGGCATCACCACCGCCAAGTATTCCGGCTCCACCAACTCCGGCGCTTCCATCGAGGGCATCGGCTTTGCCATCCCCATTGATGATGTGCGTGGAATGTTCGATGACCTGATGCAGTTCGGCTATATCCGTAATCAGCCCTATCTGGGCGTGGTGGTTCGTTCCATGGATGCCACCACCGCTTCCACCTACGGTCTGCCCATGGGCTCCCTGGTGGATCAGGTCTCTGCCGGCTCCTGCGCCGAAAAGGCCGGTCTGAAGGCGAAGGATATTATCACGGACCTGGGCGGCTACCGGATCACCGGCAACGCCGACCTGATCACCTCCCTGCGGAAATTCAAGGCAGGAGACACCACCACCATCACGGTGTGCCGTGCCGGTCAGACCCTGGTGCTGAACATCACCCTGGACGAAAAGCCCCATACCTCCACCACGACCCCCCAGGAGCAGCAGCCCGGCACCGGCGAAATGCCCGATTCCGGAAGCTACGAGGACTGGTTCAACTACTTCTTCGGCGGCGGAAAGGGCTAAAGAAACAACCAATCGCACGGCTTGCATCAAGCCGTGCGATTCATTCTGCGCCATTTCTGTCATTCAATTTACGGCAAAGGCGGGAAACCGCCTTTTGCAACATCATTTTTTGAATCTTCCCCCTGTCTTCATCCAATATTATCCATCTGTCGAGGGCGAAGTCACATTCCCAACAGTCTTCATCGCAATCCCCGCACCGTTCCGGCAGAGGATTCGCCTCTATCCATTCCATCTTTTCTCACGTCTCCCCATCTATATTATAGGCAAAGTATAGCCCGTTTATGGGCAATTGTCAATAATCAGCCAATAAAATACCATAATAACACAACGAAAGGGAAGTGGTGTTATGATCGTATTTGACCGGCTGTGGGAGACAATGAGGCAGAAAAACATATCTCAGTACAAGCTGATTAAAGAATACAAAATCAGCACGGGGCAGTTGGATCGTCTCCGGAAAAACGAAAATGTGAACACTTACACCCTGAACCAGCTATGCAGGATTCTGCGCTGCTCGTTAAGTGACATTGCAGAGTACCGGGAGGATCCGAAGGAATAACCAAACCGGTCACGAACCACCCGCGGCACAATGGCAGTGTTCTGTTTACTTCCGCCAAAAACCTATCGGCTTGCTTCACACCGCCGGAAAAGCGGCGGGGGATTCTTAAGGGGGCGCATTTGCTCGAAGCGCCCCTTAAGTCGGCTTCTTTGTCACTTTCTTGCCGAGACAAGAAAGTGAAATATACACTGCAAAGTGCATCTTGTTCTTACTTCCGCACGGGTCAGAACGTAAGCAAAAGGAGTACGGATTGCCACGCCAGCGTGCGCGCTGGCTCGCAATGACGTGGTAATTTTTAGCCAGTTGCATCTGTCTTTGTGCGTCAGAAAACGGAGGCTTTGGGGACGGGTTCCGGATCGCTATTACAGCCTGACAGTACGCAAAAAAGGAGAGGCGCGGCCTCTCCTTTTGTGATTTACTTCGCGTATTCCACAGCCTTGGTCTCGCGGATCACATTGACCTTGATCTGACCGGGGTACTCCAGCTCGGATTCGATCTTCTTGGCAATGTCTCTTGCCAGGATGATCATATTGTCCTCCGCCACAACCTCGGGCTTGACCATGATGCGAACCTCACGGCCTGCCTGGATGGCATAGGCCTTGTCCACGCCGGGATAAGAGCCGGTAAGCTCTTCCAGCTTCTGCAGACGGCGGATATAGTTCTCCACATTCTCACGCCGGGCACCGGGCCGGGCGGCGGAAATGGCATCCGCGGCCTGCACCAGCACGGCAATGATGGTCTTGGGCTCCACATCGCCGTGGTGCGCCTCAATGGCATTGACCACAACGGGGCTTTCCTTGTACTTCCGGGCAAGATCCGCGCCCAACTGCACATGGCTGCCCTCCATCTCGTGATCCACGGCCTTGCCCAGGTCATGCAGCAGACCCGCGCGCTTTGCCATGGCCACATCCACGCCCAGCTCGGAGGCCAGCAGGCCTGCCACATGGGCAACCTCGATGGAATGGTTCAGCACATTCTGTCCGTAGGAAGTGCGGTACTTCTGACGGCCCAGGATCTTGACCAGCTCCGGATTCAGGTTGTGAACGCCGGTCTCGTAGCAGGCGCGCTCGCCTTCCTCCCGGATGGTGCGGTCCACTTCCCTGCGGGCCTTCTCCACCATATCCTCGATACGGGTGGGATGGATCCGTCCGTCCACAATCAGCTTCTCCAGCGCCAGACGGGCAATCTCCCGGCGGACGGGATCGAAGCTGGAAACGGTGATGGCTTCGGGGGTATCGTCGATGATCAGATCCACACCGGTGATGGTCTCCAGGGTGCGGATATTCCGGCCCTCCCGGCCGATGATTCTGCCCTTCATCTCATCGTTGGGCAGGGCAACCACGGAAACGGTGGTCTCCGCGGCATGGTCGGCGGCGCAGCGCTGGATCGCCGTGGCAATGATCTCTCTGGCACGCTCCTCTGCCTCGTCCTTGAGCTGGCTCTCGATCTCCTTGATCTTCATGGCGGTTTCGTGCCGGACATCGTTCTCCACGCTCTCCAGCAGGCACTGCTTCGCCTGCTCCTGGGTCAGACCGGACAGCTCCTCCAGTGTGCGGAGCTGCTTTGCCTTGATGGCATCCACTTCCGTCTGGCTCTGGGTCACGGCTGCCATCTTCCTGGCAAGCTCTTCTTCCTTGCGCTCAAAAGCGTCGGTCTTCTTGTCCAGGGATTCTTCCTTCTGCTGCAGGCGGCGCTCCTGTTTGCTCAGTTCGGAGCGGCGTTCCTTCACTTCTTTTTCGTACTCTGTGCGAGATTTATGGATCTCATCCTTGGCTTCCAGGAGCATTTCCTTGGTCTTGCTCTCGCCGCCCCGAATGGCTTCATTGATAATGCGGGTAGCTTCCTGTTCCGCGGAGCCGATCTCACGCTCGCCGACTTTCTTCCGGTAGGTCACACCGACGAAGAAAAACACGGCGGAGAGAACGACTGCGCCCAAAACGATCAGTACAATTTCAAGCGGTCCCATAAGTCTGCAGCGCACCTCCTTATAAAAAATTCGCGTGGCCGGAGGATGGCGCAATGAACCCCTTGGCGATTCAGTTGTGCGGAACGGGCAGCCGGGCAAGCCGGCTGCTCGGACATATAACAAAGAAAAACGCCGAGAGGCGCGTATTGCGGTCAGCCCCGGTTATGCGGGGTAAAAGTTAACGCCGGTGGAATTCTTCCCCAGCGAACACAATTCCATCTGTATTTTACCCGGGCATGGTGGAAAAGTCAAGCAAAATTCACAAATACCATCATTGAAATTTATACGAGTTTGTAGGTCGGACAATTGACAAGTATTCCGGCTTTATTTATAATGAATAGCAGAAAATGAATACAGGAGGATCTGCAATGGCCAACGAAACCGTCCTTGTTCTGGATTTCGGCGGACAGTACAACCAGCTCATTGCCCGGCGTGTCCGGGAGTGCGGCGTGTACAGCGAGGTGCTGCCCTATTCCGCGTCCATGGACAAAATCCGCTCTTTTGCTCCCAGGGGGATCATCTTCACCGGCGGGCCCAACAGCGTGTACCTGGAGGACGCGCCCAAGTGCGACCCGGAGATCTTCTCTCTCGGCATCCCCATCCTGGGCATCTGCTACGGCTCCCAGCTCATGGCCCATATGCTGGGCGGCAAGGTGGACACCGCTCCCGTCAGCGAATACGGCAGAACCGAGGTGGAGACCAACGGCTCCTCCGCCCTCTTTGCCGGTGTGGATCCCACCACCGTCTGCTTTATGAGCCATACGGACTATATTTCCAGGCTTCCCCAGGGCTTTCGCTCCGTTGCCCACACCCCTGTGTGCCCCGTGGCTGCCATGGAATGCCCCGAAAAGAAGCTCTATGCCACCCAGTTCCATCCCGAAGTCGCCCACACCCGCCAGGGGCAGACCATGCTTCGCAATTTCGTGCTGCGGATCTGCGGCTGCGCCGGGGACTGGCGGATGGATTCCTTCGTGAAGTCCACCATCGAGTCCCTGCGCGCCACCATCGGCAGCGGCAAGGTGCTGTGCGCCCTGTCCGGCGGCGTGGATTCCTCCGTGGCGGCGGTGCTTTTGAGCCGTGCCGTGGGCAAGCAGCTCACCTGCGTGTTTGTGGATCACGGCCTGCTCCGCAAGAATGAGGGCGACGAGGTGGAGGCGGTCTTTGGCCCCGACGGCCCCTACGAGCTGAATTTCATCCGGGTCAACGCCGCCCAGCGGTTCTACGAAAAGCTGAAGGGCGTCACCGAGCCCGAGCGCAAGCGCAAGATCATCGGCGAGGAGTTCATCCGGATCTTTGAGGAAGAGGCCAGAAAAATCGGCGCGGTGGACTATCTGGTGCAGGGCACCATCTATCCCGATGTGATCGAGAGCGGCCTTGGGAAGTCCGCCGTGATCAAATCCCACCACAATGTGGGCGGTCTGCCCAGCGTGGTGGACTTCAAGCAGATCATCGAGCCTCTGCGGCTGCTGTTTAAGGACGAGGTCCGCAAGGCCGGTCTGGAGCTGGGCATCCCCGCGCATCTGGTGTACCGGCAGCCCTTCCCCGGCCCCGGTCTGGGCATCCGCATCATCGGCGAGGTCACCGGGGAGAAGGTGAAGATCGTCCAGGAGGCCGACGCCATCTACCGGGAAGAGCTGGCAAACGCGGGGGTTGCCTCCGGCATCAGCCAGTATTTCGCGGCGCTGACCAATATGCGCTCCGTGGGCGTCATGGGTGATTTCCGCACCTATGACTACGCGGTGGCGCTCCGGGCGGTGATCACCGATGATTTCATGACCGCGGAAGCCGCCGAGATCCCCTGGGAGGTGCTGCAGCGCTGCATGACCCGGATCATCAACGAGGTGCCGGGCGTGAACCGTGTGGTCTACGACATCACCTCCAAACCCCCCGGAACCGTGGAGTGGGAGTGATCCCACAGGTCATAAAAGCCCAGTCATCACCGGACTTTTTAAGGATTTGAGCCATTCGTGGCAACGAAATGGCAACAAAACTTCATTATTCAACAATAAAGAGCTAACTGATTTTGATTAAGTCAGTTAGCTCTTTTTGTTTTGTATGTAAATATTAAGTATTACTGAATACGGTCTCGTCCTTTATAAATTCGTCCCCTGTGGGTTGAAGTTATCTGTTGTCTAATATTCTCTATTTCAAGAATATATTGTTTTTTCGCATCTTCAGATAACACTTCAAGTTGTCCTATAGGTTTGCTCTCTGCAAGAATTGCCAATGTTTCATAGAGTTCAACGAATTCATTATAATTCTTGCGCAATGAACCAAATGCAGTATTACTGAAAAAAGAATTACCAGAAGCTTTATAAACCTCAAACAAATTCTGAGTTAACCCATTAAGTTTTAGTTTTGTGAGTAACACGGCAATTTCTTCGTTACATTGAAATAATATCGGTGCATTTAGGCAGTCCTGCAGATCTCGTGCTAAATCTGAATAAGCTTCCCTAAATGCCTCACTCAAATTGATAAAAGAGCGATTTGCATATCCTTCACCGGGATCGGTATAGTACACCGTTTCATTTGGATATTGGATTGTATCATCATCGTTAATGGTTGCAAAACTTTTGAGTTGCGGAAAAAAGAGATTAATTGTTGAAAATGTCTTTCGCAAATACGGCTGTAAAATGGTTAAAGCTTTTTCTTCTTGGTCTTTTTTGTGTTTTATATCATACACCCGCATAATCCAAGCAATAAAAAACGCAGATGCCAAACTTGCAAATACGCCGCACATACCAAGAATGAAACCATGCTTTTCTGTACCAACATCCTCTGTAAAGCAAAGGATAAAGAGAATTATGAAAATTATCGTGAAAACTGCTGTTGCTGCAGCAAGAAACTTATTCATCCCATCCCAAACAGTAACGGTGTATTTCTTCTTTTGATTTTTGCCCATAAGCGCTTATTCCTCCGTGTCTGCTTTGAAAGCTTCAACGAGCATATCGCTGAGTGCCTGAGACGGGACCTTGACCCAATGCTGCGTGGTATCAAATTCAGGGTAATGATACCGCCAACGGTCGTATTCTTCCTGCGTGATCTCACCTGCTTTGAGCATGGCAGTAGCCTGTCTCCAAGCACACAGCATTTCGTGAAGCTGTGCGGCATCCTTGTTTTTACGCACATCGACCTTCAAGCAGATTTCCCCATCGGCTTCGTCGATATGGAGTCCGTATCTGTCCTCTAAGGTGAACAAGGTGTGCATCAGACCTATATAAGAGTCAATGTCCGGTACGGCAAGAGCCTGCGGCGATACATCAAGAGTATCAGCCAATGCTGCGGTCAAATCCGTTTTAGGAGTTCTTGTTCCAGTTTCATACTGAGCAAGACGAACATCGGCAGACTTCTCCGGGAAGCCCACCTGCATACCAAGATATTTCTGAGTCATACCACGCATATTGCGGAAAAAGTTGATTCTTTCGCCAATAGCCATAATCATTCTCTCCTGTCATATATGTCTTGTTTTCAGTATCATAGCATATTTGTTTAGGATAGTCAAGATATATTAAATAAATTTGTTTAATATTTTTCCGCAAACCTCTTGACATAAACATAAATGCTTAGTATAATGATGGTGATGCTAAACAAATAAGCTTAACAACTTGATAACGACATGATAATAATCGCTCGGGCAAATCGGAGGCGACAAGAAAGTATCCGACACGAAATAAGGATTATTATGTCAAAATCTCAGAGAGAAAAATCAATGGGAATCAGTGAAAGGGGTGATTTACAAAGCAATTCAACACAACTGAATAACAGCCGCAGGAAACCGTCAGTCAACCGCAGATCAACAATTCACAGGAGGTACGCTTATTGAACGAAAACAATTTTATGAAAGTCGAGGACGTGGCAAAGGAACTGGGGATCTCCATCTCCCACTCCTACAAGATTATGCAGCAGCTCAATAAGGAGCTGAAAGCAAAAGGGTATATGACCATCGCAGGAAGGGTCAACCGCAAATACTTTATGGAAAAGTTCTGCTACAGCGGAACGGAAAGGAAGTGATTAAATGGCAGTTTATAAGGAAGAAAAAACAGGCACTTGGCGAGTGATCTACCGCTACACCGATTGGACAGGCGAAAAGAAGCAGACACAGAAGCGTGGTTTTCAGACCAAGCGAGAGGCACAGGCTTGGGAGCGTGAACAGCTCAATAAGGCGAGAGCCGATCTGGATATGACCTTCAAGAGCTTCGTGGAGCAATACACGGCAGATATGCAGACCCGCATCAAGGAAAACACATGGGCAACCAAGGAGCATATCATCCGCACCAAACTCATCCCGTATTTTGGGAAACTGAAAATGAGTAATATCACCGCCCAGCAGATCATCACTTGGCAAAACGATCTGATGAACTACAAAGACGAAAACGGAAAAGCCCTTTCGCCCGTATATCTCAAAACGATCAACAATCAGCTCAGCGCCATCTTCAACCATGCTGTAAAGTTCTATAACCTCAAAGAGAATCCTTGCAGAAAAGCCGGCAGCATGGGCAAGAAGAAAAACCGAGAAATGCTGTTCTGGACGAAAGAGGAATATCTGAAATTCGCAGAAGTGATGATGGACAAGCCCCAGTTCTACTACGCATTTGAAATGCTTTACTGGTGCGGTATCCGTGAGGGCGAGCTGTTGGCACTCACCCCGGCAGACTTTGATTTCAAGAAAGGTACGGTGAGCATCAACAAGTCCTATCAGCGTTTGAACGGACGTGATGTTATCACCACTCCCAAGACGGAAAAGAGCAACCGCATCATTACCATGCCGCAGTTTCTCATTGAGGAAATACAGGACTATCTCAGACAGCTCTACGATGTGGGTATGAACGATAGAATGTTCCTTGTAACCAAAAGCGGCCTGCACAGAGAAATGGCAAGAGGCGCACAGGAAGCGGGCATACAGCGTATCAGAATCCACGATATTCGTCACAGCCACGTTTCCCATCTGATCGACATGGGTTTCTCGGCTACAGCGATTGCAGACCGTGTAGGACACGAAAGCATCGACATCACTTACAACTACGCACACCTATTCCCGTCCAAGCAGACGGAAATGGCAGACAAATTGAATATGGAAAGGGGCGCATGATTATGTCAGCAAAGAACATGGACAACCACAACCGATGGAGGAACAGAACGGTGGCGTTCCGAGTGTCGGACGAAGAAAATGCACAGATCGACCTCGCTGTGAAGCTCACAGGGCTTACCAAACAGGACTATATCACTCGCAGACTTCTCTGCAAGGATGTGGTGGTACAGGGCAATCCGAGAGTGTACAAGGCACTCAGAGATCAGTTCGCCGCCGTCCTGGATGAGCTTCGACGCATTGAAGCTGGTGAGGGGGTGAATGATGAACTGATTGACACCATCAATCTGATTGCAAGCATTATGGATGGAATGAAGGAGGACGATGCCTATGGTAATTGACGCAAAAGAAAAGACTGCCCTTGCAACATCTGTTGGCGCAGATGAAAGGCAGTCTGTTCAAAACACTAATAATATTATACCCACTTCCGATGCGGAATTCAATCACCCGGACGAAAATTCTTCGGAAAATCTTGAAGAAATCTATCGTCAGATGCGCCGCATGGCAGACCCGCACTATCTGCACACAGTTTCTATGACCGAGCTGTATCAGACCTCTTACGAGAGCAGACCGCCGATTATAGGCGGCCTGCTCTACGGAGGGGCGTATATCCTTGCCGGTGCGCCGAAGATCGGCAAATCGTTCTTGGTAGCGCAGATCGCCTATCATGTCAGCACAGGCAAAAAGCTGTGGGACTTCGATGTGCATCAAGGCACGGTGCTGTACCTCGCATTGGAGGACGATTACCAAAGAATCCAAAGCCGTATGTTTATGATGTACGGTGTGGAGGACAGTGAAAAGCTCCACTTTGCAACGGTGGCAAACAAGATCGGAAACGGGCTTGATGAACAGCTTGAATACTTTATGAGGGAGTACCCCGATACCAAGCTGATTATCATTGACACGATGCAGAAAATCCGTGAGGTGGGCGGCGAGGCTTACAGCTACGCCAGCGATTATGAAATCATCGGCAAGCTGAAGCAATTTGCAGACAAGCACAGTATCTGTGTTCTGACCGTCCATCACACAAGAAAGCAGCCTGCAGGAGATACCTTTGAAATGATCTCCGGCACGACAGGATTGCTCGGATGTGCCGACGGCTCCCTACTCATGCAGAAGAAAAAGCGAACAGCGTTGGAGGCAACCATTGATGTGGTCGGACGAGATCAGCAAGACCAAATCCTCTATCTGAGCAAAGACCCCGACACGCAGATATGGAACCTGGACAGAACAGAAACCGAGCTTCACAGAGAGCCGCCCGATCCTGTATTGGAAGCGGTGGCAAGGTTGGTTACACCGGAGCAACCGGAGTGGACAGGCTCACCCTCTGAGCTTGCAGAAAAGCTCAATATTGGAATGGCGGCAAACGCCTTGACCAAGTATCTGAACATCAAACACGGCAGGCTCAAAGACGAATACGGCACCAGTTATGAGAATAAAGCCAAGCACTCCGGGCGCAGGGTCACATTGACCTTGATGCCTTTGGATGCAGCACAGTAAACCGAGTGCGACGGTTGCGACGGTCGCAACGGTCGCAACGGTTAAAACGATACCACCAAAATCACCGTCGCAATCGTCGCTATCGTTGCGGAAAGGAAACGAAGCGAATGAAAAACGTACAGATACCCTATGAGCTGTTCGTTGATTTGGTGCTTTACCACCTCAACGGAGAGGATGACTTCGACGAAGAAATCCGACAGGGCTTAGAGCAAAAGCTGGATGCCATGCTCAACCGACAGCTCTACTCTCAATACAAGACCGCCCCCACCGAAGAACAGCGGGAACAGGCAAGGCAGGAATATCTTGACCGCCGTGGAGTGCCGCAGAGCTACCGCTGGAC